>JBBRIB010000336.1:0-4005 GCA_038221745.1 Verrucomicrobiales bacterium | reverse complement strand
GCCAGAATGGCCCGGGTATTCGACACTGGCGAAACCCCGGCAATTCTATCAGCCATCCGCGAGGCAGGTGCCGTCGGTCCGTCCGCAGCCTCCGCTCTCTCACTGGCCTTGGACTCCGTCCACCCGGAATGGATTGCCGCTTGCCTGGAAACTGCCACCGACCTACCGCCGGTTTTGTTCCAGCTCGCGAAGTCCAGAATCGCATGGCTGGAGGGTCGCAAGGCCGATGCACTTTCCGTCTGGCCAGAGAATTTTCCCACTCTGGCAGAAATCCGTCAGCGCGAGGATTGGGAAGGCTGGGAACAAGCCGATTATACCCCAGCCTTCGAAAAACTCCGCCAATGCGTCACGGATGAGCTGAATGCGATCACCGTCCCGGAAAACTCAAGTCCCGAGCAACGCAGCGCTGTCGCGGACCGGCTTCGCGACCCGGTCACCCGCGCCACCGTGGGCCGCGCGCGGTTTGCAAACGCCTGCCTGAACGCCGCCCTCGCATTTTCCGCGTTCAAGGAAGACAAGGAAACCACCTTCCAACTCGCGAACCAAGCCCGTGACCTCGGAGCGGCCCCAGAGCCGTGCCTGCGGGCGGAAGCGCTCGCTCTAACTGCTCTTGGCGATTATAAGGAGGCCCATCCACGTTGGATCGAGCTGATCACCGAGCATCCGGTGGAAACCCACCTGCCGGGCGACTACGCGGAAGCGGCCTACACCGCTTTTGAAAATGCCGATCCGCAGCAGGCGATGGAAATCCTGACCACCGGAATTCATCGTTATCCCAATGATGGAAACTTCGCCCTCCGCGCCGGATGGGTCGCCCTCCTCACCGGAAACTCCGAACGTGCCTATCAGTTTCTCCAGACCGGCCAACGCATCGGATTCCCTGCGGAAAAGCTCGAGAACGCCACTGCGCTTCTCGCCATCGCCGCCGCCCAAAGCGGCGCAAACGATGACGCAACCGTCTATCTCAAAGACCTGCTGAAAATCTCGGCTGACTGGGCAAATCCCCAAACCATCGAAACCCTTGATTGGCCGGAAGAACTCAAAGCAACCCTGCGGCAGCTCACTTGGTGACCCATCAAGCCAGATCCTTCACCTGGACCTGCGCCCACCACTCCTTGAATGTATTGATGAAAACCTCGTGATCAGGATCCACCTGATAGGCATCGTGATCCTCGATATTTGCGAATTGCATCGCCAGCGCGTAATCCCACGATTGGTCGATCACCGGCCGGACCATCACTTTCGCAGGGAAGGCCCAGCGACCACCTTTGACCAGCCCGATCTCAAAAAGCGAGGCCAGGCCCTGCTCGAAAACGGCCCGATCGGCGGCATTTTTAAATTCATCCTTTAGCCAGAAATAAACATGGTGATCCATGCCGTAAGGAAATAAACCTCGCGAATTCCAAGAGCAAGCCCCGATCCCATTCTAGAAAAATTTCATGAACCGTGCGCTTACCTTTCTCTTCGCCCTCACCGGATTTCTGCTAGCGGACGAGTCGATCCAACAAGCCACTGAAGCCAGGCTCTGGCTGAAAATCCCCCGGGGACAACCGCCGCTGACAAACGTCCACGTTTCCTCCGGCACTGCCCAGCCACCGTTGTGGGAAAAAGATCCGGCCATGCGGAACCAAACCATGGATGTGAGTTTCCCCGTCTGCTGGTGGACGTGGAAGGAGTTCTCCATCAGTTTCACACCCGCGCAGGATGAGATGGTGTCGCTGATTCTCAACGGGCCTTGGACACCCGGAAAGGACGGCACGCCCTTACGCCAGGAAATCCTGTGGGACGGGATCCGGGTGAAAGGTGCTGAAATCGAAAACGGCGGCTTCGAGACCCGATTCAATATCGGGCCGGATCACTGGAAGCCCCTCTCCGGCCACTATCTGGCAGCCGATGCTTGGCCACTCGCGAATGCCGCAGCGCTCGAAGGGGACTCCTTCGCCTGCACTTGGCATGATCGCCCTATCAGCCAGGACCTCACCGTGAAGGCCGGTCAGACCGTCACCATCACGCTCCATGCGAAAGCGGCCACACTTCCCGGCTTCCTTGCCCCCAAGCTTCTAGGGAAAGCCACACCCGCCCATCAGGCCGCCGCCGCCATCAAACGCGGAATGAATCTGGGGAACTGCTGGGAAGCGCCCCCTCCCTACTCGTGGGGCATTCGCTTTACGACCGAGGACATTGATCGCATTGCCGCCGAAGGCTTCGATCATATCCGCGTGCCGGTGGCCTGGCATTTCTATCTAAAGCAAACCGAGGCTGGTGTTGAGATTGCCCCTTCCCTCCTAACTGACCTCGAACCCGTCCTGCGCCGTGCGCTCGATAAAAACATGCATGTGCTGCTCAACTGGCACCATTTCAATGACCTAACTGACTACCCCGCAGCCAATCGAGAGCGCTTCATCAAGGGTTGGGAAACCATCACCCGCCATTTCAAGTCGTGGCCGCCTGGGCTTTATTTCGAGCTTCTCAACGAACCCCGCGATGCCCTCACCACCGAAGCGGCAAATCCCATCTACGCCGGAACCATCACCGCGATCCGCCACATCGACCCAACACGGATTCTCTTCGTGAGTCCGGGAAAGTGGGGGGCCATCCGCGAGCTTGATCAACTCCGCATGCCCGATGACGATGATCGCCTGGTCGTCACCGTCCACTGTTATGAACCATTCTATTTCACCCATCAGAAGGCGGGCTGGGTAAATCTCAGCGCTCTGCAGGGCATCACCTATCCGGGACCACCCAAGACGCCTCTGCTGGTTCCAGCATCGCTTCAGGAAAACAGCGGCGTATGTAGTTTCATCGAACGCTACAACACCCTTCCTACGGCACAGAACCCCAGCTCCCAGAACATCGTTAGGGAACTCCTTGATCTCGCCCACGTCTGGTCGCAGCACTTCGGCAGACCCGTGCATCTGGGAGAATTCGGCGCTCATGATACAGGCGATGATGCCACCCGCGCACGCTACATCCGTGATGTCAGAATGTTGGCAGAAGCTCGTGGAATCCCGTGGACGCTGTGGGAGTGGAAAGCAAACTTTGGATATTGGGATCCACGTAAAAACGAAGCCCGGTTTAAGGAAGCCCTGTTCGGGAATTGATCGCGCTCTGGATGCACTCTTGGCACAGGCACGATTTGATCTTCACCCTCGAAGCAAGTGATTCCAACAGCTTCTTTGGAATTTCGAGCTTCGCACACCAGCATTGGCCAATGTCTTCCGCCCGGCACTGATTCGGCCTACCACACAACGGGCACTCGCTTTTTTCGCACTCGTGGGACATCGGATGCACAGTTCTAAAACGAATTTCCCTTGCGGCAACATGTTTCATGTGTCCCAAAAATTTTCTGAAGGACCCTGATGCAACGCCGGATTTCCCATGATTCAGCGGGCGGGGCTTCAATCGGACATCCACACCGACCAACAAATATCAGTGCTCTGTGGATTTTCGTTTGCGGCCCCCAGTCGTCCCCGTAACATCAGCAGCAAGTCCATGATCCGTTTGTTATCCTCCCTATTCCTAGCTATGCTCGCGCTTCCCGCGTTTGCTGAACTGCCCTCGGATATTTATAAATCCGTGTTGCGCATCGAAGTCGCCACCCAAACCCCCGATTACAAAACCCCATGGAGCGCCGGACGCTTCAGTGGCGCGATCGGAACCGGATTCATTATTGGTAAAAACAAAATTCTCACCAACGCCCACGTCGTTTCCAACTCCCGACGCACTCTCGTCACCGTGTATGGCAGCCCGAAAAAATACACCGCAAAGGTGGATTTCATCGCCCATGATTGCGACCTCGCGCTGCTCTCAGTCGAAGATTTTTCCGATCTGGATGGCTTACCAAAATTTGAGTTTGGCGATGTCCCCAGTCTGGAATCCCAAGTCCGCGTCATCGGCTACCCCGTCGGCGGCGAGCGTCTATCTGTTACCCGCGGTGTCGTTTCACGAATCGACTTCCAACCCTACTCGCACTCCCGCGCGGACTCTCATTTGGTGGTGCAAATC
>JBBRIB010000335.1:0-4019 GCA_038221745.1 Verrucomicrobiales bacterium | reverse complement strand
GCGGACATCAGTTTCCGCCGCCTGAAGAAACTCGGCGGAAAATTCATCGTCTTCGGCAGCGCGGGTGCCCGCCGCGTCCCCGACGGTTGGCCCATCGAGAAAGCAGACGCACAATTCATCTCCCTGCTCAAACAAATGGGTCCGCTTGCCGCCGCTCAGGAAATCACCGTTACCATTGAACAACTCCGCGCTGAAGAGTGTAATTTCATCAATCGAATCAAGCGAGCTGCGGACCTCATCCGCGCGGCAAATCATCCGAACATCCGCCTTCTCGCGGATCTCTATCACATGGCTGTCATGAACGATGGCCCTGCCGATCTGAAAGCGGCCATGGACGTCGTCGTCCACATCGAGATTGCAGAAAAAAATGAACGCAGCGCGCCCGGCGTGAAGGGCGATGATTTCCGACCGTTTTTCCGCGCCCTACGTGAAGCGAACTATCAAGGGGCGGTCAGTATCGAGGGGAAATACGAGGACTCACAATTGGCAACCGCCGTCCGCACCATCCTCCAACAAGCCAGCGAAGTATAACTCGCCACTTACCTTCCAAAACTCGCGATCTTCTCCAAAATATCCTTCACCTCTGCCATCCGGCCGATTCCTTCATAGCCGCAAGCCAGCTCTCCTTCCGCCGGCCCCACGAAATGGCAGCCATCTGCCGTAAGCTGAGCAAGATTCCTTTGCGTTGCCGGATGCAGCCACATCTTCCCATTCATCGCCGGTGCCAGGAGCACTGGCGTCTGCCTTGGCAAGGCGAGATAGACCGAAGCGAGTGGGTCCGGTGCCAGTCCGTTGGCAAAGTTCCCCAACACTGCCGCAGAGGCGGGGGCCACCACGAACAACTCCGCGGTGTCTGCGAGCTCGATGTGGCCGGGTTTCCAAGAATTCTTTTCGTCTTCCAACGAAACCAACACCGCTTGCCGGGTAAGCGTTTGAAGCGTCAACGGCGTAATGAATTCCGTCGCCGCAGCCGTCATCACACAATTCACGGTATGCCCCAGTTTGATCAGTTGAGAAGCAAGGTCCGCCGCTTTGTAAGCCGCGATGGAACCCGAAATGCCAATTACGATCTTCATGGTAAATACTTGCGCAGAATTTATCTCAACATGGAAACCGCTTTCTCCACCGCTGTGGCGAGCGCCGCGACATCGGCCTCGGAGTTATAAAGTGCGAAGGAGGCCCTCACCGTCCCGGTGATGCCGAACCGCGACATCAACGGCTGGCAGCAATGGTGCCCTGTCCTGACAGCCACGCCCATTTGATCCATCAAGGTTCCGATGTCATAGTGATGGATGCCCTCGAAGTTAAAGGAAATCGCCCCGGAGCGGTCGGGCGGCCCATACAAGCGGATCCCTGGAATCTGTTCCAACGCTTCAGTTGCCGCATTTACCAATCCCGCTTCATGCCCGTGGATCTCATCAAGCCCGATTTCATTGATATAGTCCAGGGCCGCAGCCAGCGCGATGGCCCCTTCGATGTTAGGCGTGCCGGCCTCGTATTTGAATGGCAGCTCGTTATAGGTCGTTTGGGTAAAGCTCACCTCCTTGATCATTTCCCCGCCACCCCGCCAAGGTGGCAGCGCGTTGAGAAGATCCGCCCGCCCCCAGAGCACGCCTATGCCAGTGGGAGCATAAACTTTATGCCCGGAAAACACGATGAAATCCGCGCCAGTCGCCTGCACATCGACGGTCATGTGCGCCGTCGCCTGAGCCGCATCAATCAAAACGATCGCCCCCGCCCTTTTCGCCGCAGCCGT
The DNA here is from genome assembly GCA_038221745.1 of Verrucomicrobiales bacterium. Lineage (GTDB taxonomy): Bacteria > Verrucomicrobiota > Verrucomicrobiia > Verrucomicrobiales > Akkermansiaceae > Luteolibacter. The sequence continues at coordinate 2,263 of JBBRIB010000335.1, read as the reverse complement.
CATTTCCACAATCGGAATGATCGTGCCGAACGAGTTGGAAATCCACGTCAGCGCCATCACCTTGGTGCGCGGCGAGAGCAAACCCAGGAAGGCCTCCTGATCCAATGTCCCATCTTCAAGGCAAGGGATCACCTTGAGCACCGCCCCTGTCCGCTCGCACAACATTTGCCAAGGGACAATGTTCGAGTGGTGCTCCAATGTGGAAAGCAGGATCTCGTCCCCGTTGCTGATTCTCCCTGATAGAGAAAGAATGTTTGCCACAAGATTGATGCCATCCGTCGCTCCGGAAGTGAAAATCACCTCATCGGAAGATGCCGCATTCAAGTGCGTGGCCACCGTCTGGCGGGCCTTTTCAAATGCCTCCGTCGCCATCCGTGCGAGATGATGCGTCCCCCGGTGGATGTTGGAATTGATCGCCTCGTAATAATACCGCGAGGTGAGCAACACCGGCAACGGCTTCTGCGTGGTGGCGGCATTGTCGAGATAAACCAAACGCCGTCCTTGGATCGATTGATCCAAGATCGGGAAATCAGAGAGTAGAGAGTTGAAATCAAACATTTTTCGTCTTCGTGCCAGCCATCCTGCCGGGCACACCTGACCTTGATCCATGCATCCCCTTGCCGCAACGTCAGATTTCCACTTCTCCCACATCTGGCCTTGCGGTTCGCCACCGGCACGCGTTGAATTCGCCCGCCTTCCATGTATTTGCTGAAAAAAGTCATCCAACTCCGGGAAAAAGCCCACCCGGACCACGAAAAGCCGTTTCTCGAGCACCTCGAAGATCTTCGAGTCATGATCACCCGCATCGTGATCACTTTGGTTGTCTCGATGATCGTCTGCTTCGCCTACAACAACGAAATCATGGCATTCTTCCGCAAGCCGGTGGACGAGGTCATGCTCAAGCAACTGCAAGCCACCCTGCCGGAGGATGCCCCCAAGCCCCTCACCACGGATCTTTGGAAAAACGCCCTCAAGGTGGAAACCTCCATCTCCAGCCTCAATCCCCCGGAGCGCGAAGTTTTCCTCAAAACCCTCAACGATGAGGATCTCGCCTTCCACGCCAGATCCATCAGCCTCCTGCGCGCCGCCATGGCCCTCCCCGAAGCCCAGCGGGAAACCTTCGTCTCCGCTCTCGATCTCGATGCCATCCTCAAAACCCAGGTCAAATCCCTGATCAAAACCCACCCCAAGACCGACACCCACACCCAGGGCAATCTCAACATGATGTCCGCCCTCAAGCCCACCGAAGGCTTCATGCTCTCCATGAAACTTTCCTTCGTCGCGGGCATCGTCGTTTCATTTCCGCTGCTCCTGCTCTACATCCTCCAGTTCATTCTGCCCGGCCTCCATAGCCACGAGAAGCGCGTGCTCTGGCCCTCCATGACCATCGGCTTCGGCCTCTTTATCGCAGGTTCCGCCTTCGCCTACTACCTCGTGCTGCCCAAGGCCCTGATGTTCTTTTACACCTGGAGCGGAGACATGGGCATCTCCAACGACTGGCGCATCGGCGAGTATATCTCCTTCGCCACCCAGTTCACCCTGCTCTTCGGCGCTTCCTTCGAGCTACCCGTCGTCGTCATGGTCTTCGTCAAACTCGGCCTCCTCACCTACGATACGATGTCAAAGACGCGATCCTACGCCATCCTCGCCATCTTCGTCGCCGCCGCCATTCTCACCCCCACCCCGGACATTCCCACAATGCTGCTCATGGCCACTCCCATGATTTTCCTCTACGAAATTTGCATCTGGCTCGCTTACTTCGATCAGAAGAAAACCCGCCTCAGGGAGGAAGAGGAATCCCGCGAACGCATCGAGCGCCTCCTCGCCCAGGAAGAACAACGTAAACAAGAAGCCGCCCTCAATCCGCAGCCTGAAGAAAACCCTGACGACCACCACTCCAGCGACGACCACCATTCCAGCGATGATCATCACTCGAATGACGATCACAACTCCAACGACGGTCACCACTCCAGCGATGATCATCACGATCCTCACGCCCACCAATCGGGCGACGATGGCTGGCACGAAGAACATCCTCCCGCTGATCCCTACGCGCCCTACGATGTTGAAACCCCGGAGGCCCAACTTCCTGAGCCGCCCGCCTCACCGGAAGATCCCACCGTCCGCAAAGATCCCTGAGGTTCCGCCTAACAGATTCCCGCGAGATGACACCACCCAAGGCCCCTTACGAAGCCAGCGCCCGCTCTCCTTTCGCAGGTTGCGCCATCCTCATCGCCGCTGTGGCCATGATGGTTTTCCTCAT
>JBBRIB010000334.1:0-4053 GCA_038221745.1 Verrucomicrobiales bacterium | reverse complement strand
TGATAGGATCTGAGGCTTGGGAGGCGATGGCGGATTGGGCGAGGGCTTTCCATGCGGGATCGCCGTGGGCGCGGAGCGTGCGAGAGATGGAGTAGAGAGAGGCGCTGGCGATGCGGCCTTTGGCGATGGTTTGGAAGGAGGCCAAGACGTCTGGCTCGAGGATGGGGGTAAGGTTCTGGCGGGCACGGGCATCCAGATAGAGCGGCCACGCGGCGATGGTTTTCGCTTGGAAGCGGCCCATGAGGAGCGCCTCGCGGGCTTAGCGCTCGGCGAGGGCAGGCGCGTCAGCAGCGAGGGCGAGTTTTGCCAATGACTGCCGGGCGCGGGAAGCTCCGTTAGGGGCTAGCTGGATTGCTTTAAGGAGAAAATTCCCGGCCTCCGCAGTGAGACCGGACTCCAGGAAAGTGGTGGCGATTTTTGTGAGGATGACCGTAGGCCGCGGTGGCTGCGCAGGGACTTTGACTCCACCATTGGCCGCTAGCTGGGCTGGGGTGAGGGCGAGGATTCTTTCATGGTCTTTTTGGGCTTGATCGAGTTCTGCGAGAAGGGCTGCCGCAGCCGATTTTGCATCTTCAGTGCGGAGGGCACGGAGGAGGGAGCGGGTTTCTCCCAGCGCTGCGGACAGTAAAAGATTGAGATCTGGTTCTTGCCTAGCGAAGGCACTAGCGCGGGAGTAGGCAGCGGCTGCTGCGATGTGGCGCGAAAGCTTCGCTTCAGACTCGCCGATGAGTAAGAGAATTTTTGCGCGGCGGGTGGGATTGCGCGTGGTGGTGGCGATTTGATTGAGGGCTGTCAGTGCTTCGTCATGTTTGCCGCTTCCTATAAGATCGCGTGCTGTTCGAAGCGAGATTGAGAAAGGTTTTCCCGCCTGCTGCGCTCTTGCTGGACGCTTGCGGTTTCTAGGGCGCGAAGGGGGCATGGCAGTGGAGATAAGTGATTGAGAGAGTTTAGGCTTGGCGGATGGAATCCGCCGCCACGGGAGAAGTGCCCGCCGCCCGGACGATTCCGGTGCGGCGGGTTGGGCAAACCATCGATAGATGCTCCGTTGCCACAGGCTTCGAGGGATCGTTTGCAATAATGTGCGCGACTGTCACTGGAAGTGAACGATCGCGGATGGAGGCGAGGGCTTCGCGGACGGAGTCGAACCTGGCCCGCTGCATGAAGCGGGTGAATGATTCGGAGTAAACGATGCCTTCGACGGGCAACAGACGAATACAACCGCGAGTGGCGCGGGATGGGTTCGTTTTAATCAGTCCTGCAGTCAAAGCGACCCCAGCGGCACTGAGGCCGGTGGTGACAAATTTGCGGCGGTTCCAATTTCGTTGCACTGCTGAGGGATAGAGTTATGATTGCGCCATGTCCAGAAAATATTACCATCGCAATGTAAAAAAATTGTTACCGTATTTTGCTTTTCTATGGATTGCACTTTTAGTAGGGGGCCGCTTGTCTGCTGGGACGGTGGCTTGGTTCTATGCGCTGGATGCGGATAAGGTTGAGTTGGAACGAGTTATAGGTAAGCCGCTGCGGTCTGTGCAGTCTGGGGATTGTTCCATGCATGAATATCAAGTGGGGCCGCATCGGCTGGTGGCGGCAAAAATGGGATCGGGCTGTGTGAATACTACGAATACAGTAGCAACGGTGATGGCCCTGAATGCGGTGGACCGGGTGATTTCCACGGGGCCAGCGGGCGGGTTGACGGATGCCATCCAAGTGGGTAGGTGGCTGCGGGTGGAGGCGGTGATGGCATGGCAAAGCGGGAAAGCGGGTGAGGGCGGGCGAATTTTCCCGGGAGAGAAGGCATTGAGGCAGGTGGAGTTTCTAGAGGTAGAATGGCCTGAGGGTGAATGGCAGAAGATGCCGACTGCGAAGTTGGTATCGGGAGAAGCATTTGTGGCTGCGGGGGAGATCCGTAGTCGGCTAGCGGCGGAACATGGGGCCGGGGCGGTGGAAATGAATGCGTATGGCCTGTTGGCGGGATTGGAGGGGAGGAAGGTGAAGGTTTTGATTTTGCGAGTGATCAGTGATCTGGCGGACGAGAAGGCTTCTGAGGATTTTGCGGAATTCCTGAAAGGCTACGATGGCAAGGGCGGGAAGCTGGTGGCCGAGCTGGTGGGTAAGCTGCCAGCAGAAGCGAATGAGCCCGCAGCGCATGAGTCGCTGCGGGAGCTTTTAAAGTAGGCTGGCGGTGGCAGGTGTATTCGAGAACCAAGGTGCAGCCGTCGTCCGGTTGGATTTCAGGTGCTTGCCATGTTGGGCTCACTCCTTGGCCAACTTAATCGTTGAAGCTAAGAAGGCCAGGAAGGCTTCGTGTATTGCCGCGCATGAAGATTTGTGGAATCCCTATGAGCCGGATGCGGCTATGGATAAAGGGTTTCAAACCCGTTTCACTACTAAGGCTCTTCTCGGGCCTTAATGAAAGGAAGGGGTTTCAAACCCCTTCTCCTTATTACGCCAATATCCATAAATCTTCATGCGTGGCAGTATAGCACAAGTTGATCGATGCCGTCCGGGTCGGGGTTTGATGGATTGCGAGGCAGGTTGAACCAATCAAGTTCGGGCTCGTCGTCGGGGATCCATTGCTTGAAGGGCGGAAGACACAAGACTTGAAGACGCAAGAATCAAGACGAAGACGAAGAGAGCTTTGCGCGGATCACGGGCATCGACACTCATAGAGGTGCCGCTACAAGCGAATCGAGGGTGAAGTGGGTTTCGCCTTTGAGGATCTTGCGAGAGCGGAGCGGTTGAGAATACTGGAGAAAGCTATTAGGTAAAATCGATCTCCGTCACTTGTCCGCCGAGGGTGACTTTGGATTGCCGGGGTGTGGATTCTGCGATGATTTTCCCGTTGCGGATGACGTGGAGGCGGCTGGGCTTCAAGCGCAGCAGATCATGGGTGCTTTTGGCTTGGAGGACCACGAAGTTTGCGGGATTCCCCACTTCGATTGCATAGTCCCCGATGCCAAGTGTCTCCGCGCTGCGGGTGGTGATCATATCTATAACATCCTCGCTCTGGCTAGGGCGGGTCATCTGACAGAGGTGCCATGCCATGGAGGCGACTTCCAACATATCCGCGCGGCCCATGGCATACCATGGGTCCATCACACAATCGTGGCCGAGGCTGACGTTGATGCCTTTTTCCAACATCTCCGGAATGCGGGTGATGCCGCGGCGTTTCGGATAGGTATCGTGGCGGCCTTGCAGGGTGATGTTGATCAGTGGATTCGGGATGGCATGGACGCGGGCCTCCGCCATCAGGGTGAGGAGTTTGCTGACGTAGTAGTTATCCATCGAGTGCATGGAGGTGAGGTGGGAGCCGCTGACGCGCCCGTGAAGGCCGAGGCGCTGGGTGTGGTAGGTGAGCGTCTCGATGTGGCGTGAGTGGGGATCGTCCGATTCATCGCAGTGCATATCCACGCGCAAGCCCCGGGCGGCGGCGATCTCGCAGAGCAGGCGGATGGATTCCGCGCCCTCGGCCATTGTGCGCTCGCCATGGGGGATGCCGCCGACGACATCCACCCCCATGTCGAGGGCGCGGGCGAGCCATTGGTCCTGCCCCGGCACGCGCAGGTAACCATCCTGAGGAAACGCGACGAGCTGGATGGTGAGAAATTCCTTCATCGCATCCCGCACTTCTAACAGAGCCTCCACGGTGGTGAGGGTTTTCTCGGAAACATCGACATGGCTGCGGATGGCTCCGATGCCTTGGGCGATGGCCCATTGGCAATAGCGGGTGGCGCGGTCCACAATTTCCTGGCGTGAGATCCGTGCCTTGAGTTCGCCCCAGATTTCGATGCCTTCGAACAAGGTGCCGGTTTGATTAAAGCGCGGCGTGCCGAGGGAGAGCACACTATCGAGATGGAAGTGGCTATCGATGAAGTAAGGGACCACACAATTTCCTGCCAGATCGAGGGTGCGGGCGGCGGCGGTGGCCGGGATTTCTGAATCGATGGCTACGATGCGCCCATGCTCCACGCCTATCTGATGGAGTCCTGGTTTTTTACCGAGTTTCGCGTTTTGAAGGATGAGTTCCATGGAGTGAAGAGGGTGGGAGCA
>JBBRIB010000333.1:0-4057 GCA_038221745.1 Verrucomicrobiales bacterium | reverse complement strand
CTGCTGCCGCTGGCTGTGACGCTGAAATCCATCCTGCCAAGAATCGAGTAACCATCATTTGCGAGGAAAAAGGCGGTCCAATTTCCGTTGGCCAAATTGGGGTTGGTAAAATTGATCGATCCTGCGGCGATCGCTGATACGGGCCTCGTCTTGGTGCCGCTGAGGTAATTCCAAATCGTAGAGGCGGGAGAGCCGCTGGGAGTGATGCCCCTCGGATAGACTGCAATCCAGTCGCGAGTGAAGCCACCCGTGCGACCGGCCCACGTGGCGGTAATGGTTTCCCCGGTTTGGTAAACGGGCTTGTTGACGGAGAATGTCACTTGGGCATGGGCCGCGCTGATGAGAAACAGACTGATGAATGAGGCGATAAGTTTGTTCATGATGCTGAAGGTAGAAAAGTGCAGGTCTTAAGGCGCGACGATGTTGAATGGGAAACGGTTGGAAACCTCGGTGTAGGAATCGTTTGTAAACATGGCCACGAAGTATTCTCCGACATCCAAGCTTGGAGGATCGAAGGTGACTGAACCCGCAGTGGCACCCGCGAAGTACTTGTATTGGATGAGTAGATCGATGCCCGGTACGCTGCCTGCGGCGAACAAGCCGATCCAGTCCTTTGGAATGCCCGGCCCACCGGAGAAGTCCACGATGAAATTCTGGCCTTGTGCGACGGAGTTGACCGCCATCGAAACCTGGGAAATCACGCTTCCCACCGAGAAGGGCATGCGGTTGCTGAGTTCGAAAGTCCCGCCATTTACGAGCAATACCGCGTAGTAGTATCCGTTTGGAAGGCTGCTGATCATGCGGCTGCCTTTCACAGTGCGGGCAGTGATCGCAGCCGCAGGGGGCGTGCTGCCACCTGGACTTTCTCCCACCCGATAAATGGAGATCTGGTCTGGTAGATTTCCCGGTGCGCCGGACCAGGTCACCTGCGCGACCGCGCCCTCCGAGTAGGCATCCTCAGAGAGAGTCAGGGTGGCAAGCGCACCGACATAGAAGCGCACCCGGGGGGCGAGTTCAGTGGTGGTGTTGTCGGAGAAAAGGCCGGCAAAATACTCACCTTCAGGGAAATCATAGGCAAATTTCCGTGTGCCAGCCGCATTCATCACATACTGGCGGGAAATCGGCAGTGCGGATGTGGGCGAAATGCCAGCGGCATAGATCCCGATCCAATCGGCCTTGGCTGCTGCCACACGCTCGTAGCCGATGATGATGTCTTCGCCTAATGGGAAAACCCGCTTTTGCAAGGTAAGCGCAGGCTGGGCGGTGGCGCTGTTCGTCACGGTGAACTGATAGGGCGCTGACCATGCAGACCACATCGCGTTGGTATCCCGGTGGCGCACGCGCGAGAAAAAGGTGGTGCTGGGAAGGGCGTTTGCAGCGATGATATAGTTCAGGATGTTGACGCTGGCGTTCACGTTCACCGGTTCATAGAGCGGAGCACCCGAGTCGCCGTAGAGGTTCACCCCATCGCGGATGCGGTCCACCCGGAGGTTGGTGAATCCGGCATCGAGTGCGATTTGAAATTGAGTGCTGTTGAGTGTCTCTGCCGTGGTGGTCGAGAAGGCGGAGCTTGTCAAAGTATAGGGAAGTCCCACATTGTTAGGTTGTCCGGGACCACCGCCCGTGCCATTGGTGATTTGCGGCAGGCTGGGCGCTGCGAGGCCGAGTTTACGACTGAATGTATCTACCAAGCGGCTGTTGTAGGCCTTCGTCGTCCAACGCTCGGCCTCGGAGAAACGCACGTTCGCTTCCGCATAGCAATCCACCTTCATTTCGCGGCTCGCCAGATCAAAGTCAATGACTTGCCAGGCCCAATGCGCGATGGTCTTCTGCACGTCGTCGAAATCGACCTCGGTGGATTGGCCCCAGAACTGGTCCCATGCCGTTGCGCCGTTGATGATATGGTAGATCGGCCATTCCCGGGTTTGGCCACGCGAATAAAGATGGTGGTGGGCACCGATGTTGAGCACATGTTTCTCCGTCTGGGCGAGGATGGGCATGATCTGATCGCGAAACCATTGGGAGATGTCACCCACGTATTGTTCCGCTTGATAGGGGCGATGCACGAGGCTGACGATGAAGTCCACCGAGTTGTCCACTTTCGCGGCGTTGACGATGTTTTGCACCCATTGTTTCTGCACGTCACCAGCACCTTCGCTGGCGGTGGGCATCACCTCGCTGTTGGTGTGGATGAAGAGGATGTTTGCAACCTGATTGGCGTAATAGGTATCGCCACCCGGGCTGACGATTCCTTGATAAGTGAGCTGCTCATACCGGAAGAGGCTCTTGTAAAGTGTGAGGTTGCTCTCTCCAGAGTAGGTCTCGTGGTTGCCCACCGTCGTCATGCTCGGGATGTTCGGAGTGATGAGCTTACCATATTCGAAGTGCAGGTTACGCCAATGATTGAGCGTTCCCACGTCCACCTGGTCGCCAATGTTCAGGATCAGATCCACACATTCTTCAATCGGTGCGCCATAAAGCTCCTCAAGCTTGATTCTTGCGCGTGCCACCAGCTTTTCCCAGCGTCTTTCGCCTGAAATGATCTGGTTGTCTCCTAACACCAGCACGCGGATACGGCCGGTCTTCGCGCCCTTCGCGGGTGCGGTTTTAAACCGATAGATCGGGGAATTTTGCGACTCGGTCCGGACGCGGTAGTAATACAAGGTGGAGGCTTGCAGACCGGTTATTTTTCCCGAGTGGTAGCGGTAGCCCGTGCCAAGATTCTGCACCGCGCCCGTCATGGTGTTTGCCAAATCATTCGAGTCCGTGCCCCAATCGAGGAAGGATTGCGTATTGGAATCCGTCCACCAGCTCACCCACATGGAATCCGGCTGGGGATTGGAAAGATAAGGGCTGAGGGTGCCAGTGCCGATTCCGGCGGCATACACATTGCGGGGCAGTAAAACCGCGCCCGCACCCAAGGTTGACATACGAAGGAAATCTGAACGTTTCATGAACGCGGGGATGAATAACCTGCCAGCCAATTTCGGGAATTTAATTTTTGTTACAAATGTGTAACATAAATTTTCTCCCTTGGAGCGCCCGCCTTGGGTACCGCGCAGGAGTGCTATTCTTCCGGTTTCGCCCCTTGATCTCCACCCGCCTCTTGCATGGCTTCCAGTTGGATTTGTTGGACTTCCATCAGGCGGGTGGCTTGTTGATGGAGCAGATAATCAATTTTTTCATGCAGGTGGCGGATTTCGAGTTCGGCCTTGAGGTTCACCTTGTAGTCGCTTTCGGCCCGGCGGCGGTCGCGGATTTCCTGGCGGTTCTGGCTCATCATGATGATGGGGGCCTGCATGGCTGCAATGCAGGAAAGAATCAGATTGAGCAGGATAAAGGGATAAGGATCGAAGCTCTTGTTTGCGAGAAACATGACATTAAGGGTGATCCATGCTGCCATGAATGCGGCAAATGAGAGGATAAAGGTCCAACTTCCGCCGAATGCGGCGATCTTATCGGACAGGCGTTCCCCGAAGGTGGCGTTCTTGTCCTCCTCTTCCTCATCAGGCGCTTCGCTTACGATTTCGTAATCGTGGAGGCTTTTGATCACATCTTCATCGAGTGTGGTGAGTTCTCCGAGCTGGCCGGTAAGAAGTGTTCTCACGTACTCCAACCTCGCCGCATTGACGATTTCCCTGCCAATCAACGCGGAATCTGATAGCTCGGGATGTTGTTGGCGGATGATGTCCGCGATGTTCGGACGGATGGATCGCAAATGTACGGGATTGCCCGAGGCTTGGCGCTTGCTGCTGGCAGCAACGGGGGTAGGGGTTGGTTTCACTTTGGATCAGGAGATTGTTTAATGTTCTAGAGCCACTTCATGCGGCGGAAGATATACAGTTGGACTATTGCGATCAACGCCATCACGGCCATCAGAATGATATAGCCGTTGGGATGATAAAGTTCCGGCATGTTGAGCGGCAGGGGCTTGCCCTCCTCGGTGTGTGGGGCGAAGTTCATGCCATAAATGCCGACGATGAAGGTGAGGGGAATGAAAACGGAAGTGATGACGGTGAGAACCCTCATCACTTCATTGGTCCGCAGCCCGACACTG
>JBBRIB010000332.1:0-4071 GCA_038221745.1 Verrucomicrobiales bacterium | reverse complement strand
GCACCTTCGAAGCCCTCTTGGAATTCCGGGAAATTCTGGCGAACGTCCACGAAAATGGCTCCAGGGGTGTTTGCACACCATTGTCTGAGGAAATCATCCACGAGGATTGCCGCATCATAGTGGCCGCGGATTGCGCTTTGTGGGTGGCTGCCGGCTACGATCAAGGTGGCATTGGGAGCGGCCCGCATGATTTTTCCAGCAAGTTCCGGCCAATGGGTCTGGTAGCGATCAAGGCTCCATTCATTGGCGGATTTGTAGAGCACCACATGAGGATCGATGTAACCGAGTGCATCGTTAAGTCCCTCTTGAGTCATCTTGCTGAAATGCGAGGCGATGCCCCGGCCGCCTTGGGCGAAATTTGCCTCGATGCTGCCGCCGAGCTGGGCTTGGTCTGATGGGCCCAAGGTCAGACCACCGTGATTGAATAGTACCTTGGTTAATCGAACCCGCCCTTCGGTGGCGATGAGCCGCACCGAGTAGGTGTCGCTGCGCGGCAGATTGAAAACCGCCATGCCGATTCTCTCCGTGGTGGAGTTGTTATCGGTATCGACCACACCACCAGTTGCCGTGCCCCTGCCGGGTAAAGCCGTGGCCACCGTGCAGTCGATCCAGGATCCGCTGTGGTTGGGTTTATATTGCAGCTTGAACTTGCCGTAGTTCCCGTCACCCGGTCCGACGGAATCCTGTGCCATAAATGTAACTACCACCGAGTGCATCGGCGGTGCGTGGTTCGTCCGTTCCACATAAGTTCCGCTGGCGATAGCGGCATCGAGGTGGACGATCAAACCACCCGGTGCGCGCTGCCATTCATCGTAGAGCGTGAAAACTCCAGAGGACCAGCTCGGGTAGGTGGCGGGATTTTCCGCAGTGGGAGTGGATTGAGCCTGTTTTTGAAAGGCTTGCAAAACCGCATCGCCACCTCCGTAGCCCCAGAAACCGGAAGCTTGTTGGGAAATTTGGGTTGCCACTGAGTCGCCGAAGGACACAGAACGGAAGCGGTCGCGGGCAATGCCTCCCTGGCCATTGCGCTCGCGGTTGATTTTCTCGATGATGCGCCAGACGTGCTTGTTGTCCGTTGAGAGTGAATTGAATCCACTGGCTCCAACTTCACGCAGCAACTCCGAAGTGCCCGTAGCTACACCCAAACCCGTGAGCGTGTTGGGTCTGTCAGTGAGGTCGTTCCAAGAGGTCGGCCCACTTACAGTTGACGCTGCGGAAGAGCTGAATGCGTAAGGGTTGAGTGGTGCCACATCCGCCGCGCTGGCGTTGTTTGCGATCCGGTAAAATAGCTTGGGCAGACCGTGGTTCGAAACCATCACCGCCATCCGCCCGCCATTCCCGGGGAAGGCGAAACCTTCCCGTTTCCAGTTCTTCAGATCCTCGGAACTCTCAATCTGGTAAAATTGGTCATTTGCTGTCGCGAACTCCAGACGAATTGATGGTGAGGCAACGGGTAGAACCTCTTGCCCCGGAATGATGCTTACCGTCTGAGCTTGAACATAGATCGCAAGGGAAAGTAAAATGAACGGGAGGGATCGCATGAGAGATTTTAGTTAATGGTGCTCCGGAAATGAATTCGGACAGAGAAAGTGTCAGCGGAGCTGCTCTTCTCCCTTTCCATGCAGCGGCGCCTAGGCAACCGAGTTCAGTGGGGCAAGCACCGAATTGTGTCCGGCCGAGCGATCAAAGGTGTCCAGGATCGCGCCTGTCCGGTCGCAAAGGGTGCCTAATTTGTAACCTTCAGGTATCAATGCCAATACTTGCTCGTCGCTCAGTTCAATGTGTTCGAAGAAAATCAGGGGTCGATGTTCCGCGATCAGACGGCTCATCCCTGCAATCACATCGACTTCATGTCCTTCGGTGTCGATTTTGATGACTTGTGGAGCGGAGAAATTCCGGCCATAGATCAAATCGTCAACCATCACGGTTTCAACCTGCACCTGTTCAGCATCAGCGCCATCACCTCCCTCGAGCGAGCCGTAAGCGCTTCGGTTTCGCGGGATCGATAGGGTCGCCGTGCCTGATTTCCGTGAAATTGCAAAGGAATGTCCCTTCGCTTGCGGGAGATGTTCCATCGCCTTTTGAGCCCAAGGAAAGATGCGCGGGTTCGGCTCAAAGAAGTGGTGTTCGAGTGCCGCCACACGTGCCGCAATCTCGGAGCTGAGAATCCCCGCGTTCGCCCCGATATCCCAGAAGACACTCTGTGGAGTGAGCCTCGTGCTGATCGCTTCGATGAGCTTATCTTCTTGGTTGTGATCCCCCAGCATCGTGTTCAACCAACCAAAAGCGGAAAGTTCGCGAAAATCCACATCGGCGGTCCGGCCATTGGGAAGACGAAGCGGGTAACTCCGGAGTCCCCTAAGTCGCGGAGCGAGGTGGTTGATCAGGCGTCCCGCTCCTTTGAAACCTAAGGTGCCATGCCAGAAACGATAAAATCCAACGACTAAGTGCGCGGAAAATAGAGAGAAGAAGGAGGGCTTCATAGGTGATGATCAGGGGGGAATAAGGAATGGTGATAAGATGGCTTTGAAGGAATCATTCGTTAGGTTGCAGTTGCTTGATTAAACTTGTCATGGTTCTAGCAGCGCTGGGTGCGGCCATGTGGACTCCATCGGTGAGAGCGACAGTCCCCGGGGCGGCTTCTTGGCCAAGATCCCAATAGGGAACCTTGCTCTGGCTTGCCAATTCAAGGATCCATGACGGCGGTGGTGATTGATCGCTGCGGGCGGGAGGTAGCCAGACGATCATCGCAGCGGAGCCCTTTGACTTCAATCGTTCGAGGATCGCGGCAAGTTCCGAAATCAGCTCTTCTTGCCGTGTGGTCAGCGCGGGTGAAGTGACGGAGCCGGGAATTTCAGGGCGGCTGCTGACACCAAGATCCTCATCGGCACCATCTTTGTCGAATCCACCGATCTTCCGTTCGAGCAGCTTGCTGTAGAAGAACGCCGCCGGGCGCGCATAGGCGGCGAGGCCCGAAACATACAATCCCGCTTGGAACCACGGTTGTCTCATCGCCTGCCCGATCTCAGTTGGTTTCTCCTCCAAGGCCATGTGCAGCGTATTGGCCTCAATCACAAGATACTGGGCTACCGGAAGGATGCCCTCGTCCATGGCGCGCAGGGCATCGACCGCACTACCTCCGTCGCAGCCCATGTTGGCGGTGCCGGGGAATCCTTGCGCCCGGTCCGGGAGGCGCCCGGTGATCGAGGAGCCTAGGAACATCACCTCGGGCTGCCCCTGCGCACCCGCCTGGATGCGGCCGATCGAGGAGAAGAAGTTCGATTCGCTCTTCGCTGTTCTTCCCCCGACTGCGCGAAGAGCAAGTGACTGAGCGGTGAAGCAGGCAGCAAGGGTGAAGGCGGTTGTGAAAGCGTAGGAGAGCATGTGCTGCGAACGGTGGATTTTGAATGAAAGAGTAATTGAGAATGGGTTTGGGGACTTTTTCACAGAAGGGAACTGAGGGAACGGAGGGGCTGGCGCACTGGGACCTTCGCTGCAAATTCTCAATTCTGGGCTTTGGAGATGTAAAAGAGAGAGCCGAGGCGTCCTCCGTTTTCTCTGTTTGCTCCTGTGAGATTCTTGATCTTCAGATTTTTGCACAGGAGGTAAGGGAGGGAACGGAGGGGCTGGCGCACTGGGCTCAGCTAAAATCAATGTCTGATTCGCTGCCTTCCGTATCGAGACTCTTATGATTGGCTCTAGGTAAAATCAGCCGGTGGACACCCTCAATGACTTTCATCTCATTGAAGTTGATGAGCAATCCAATTGGGATGTTAAGAAGCTTCATGTAGCTAAGAAGTTGGGCTTTATGAATCGGAAGAATCTTTGCCACACACTTAGCTTCGATAAGTATGCATTCTTCAATAAGTATATCCAAACGAAGGTCTTCTTGTTTGGTAAATCCCTTGTAATTGATCTCGACCGACTTCTGGCTCACGTAGGCAAGGCCACGTAAGTCGAATTCCTTGGTGAGGCACCATTCATAGATTGATTCAATCAATCCAGGACCCTTGTCGCGATGGACTTCAATGGCGGCACCTATGATTTTGTCTGTCAGCCCGGAGGCTTTGT
>JBBRIB010000331.1:0-4086 GCA_038221745.1 Verrucomicrobiales bacterium | reverse complement strand
AGAAACACGCTCTCACCAAACCTTCCCGCGCCTTTTTTCCGTCGCCCTTCTTACCGCCGCCGACGGCTTCTCCGTAGCTGCTCCAGCGAGAGTCCGCCGGATCTTCGACCATTCCCGCCCTGACCGGATTCAGATCGATGTAGGCGGCCATCGTCCGAGCTGCCACGCCGCTTTCCACGATCACGCTCTTGAAGCGGTCCTCCCACAATGTGCCAGAGCGCGAATGCGTGCGATTGAACCATTTGGTAAAGCGCTCCAGCAGGGATTTCATGAACTCGTTTAAATCATGCATTCGCCGGGTATAGCGGCTGCGGATTTCTTCCCGTCGCCCCGCCGCCCGCTGCTCTGCCGTGGCAAGCTCCTCTGCCGGAGTCAATGGCACCCCGTGATCATCCACCGGAGGCAATTCAAATTCACCTCGCGAACGCACCGAAGAAGCATCCTCCATTTCCTTGGCAATCTCCGCCACCTGCGCCTCGCTGTAGAAAACGCCCAGTCGTCTGAATAACTCCTCATCCGGGATCCCGCCTTTAGGCATCGGCGGAACCTCCAGCAGCACATGGAAGTGATTGGACATCAGGCAATAAGATAATACCCGACAACCCGTGAACTTCTCGCACATCCGCATCAGCATCCGGAAATGCTCACGTTCATCCACCTCCAGCACAAAGCCCCGATCCACCACTCGCGAGATGCAGTGGTAAATCGCCGGCTTCGCCACCGAATCCTTCCAAGGCACAATCCATCGCTTGCGGTTGTTCATGCTCATAACGGAGGGAGGATTACCCACGGAAACCATGGCGGCAAGTGAATTCTGTCAAAAAGCCAGGCTTTTAATCTTATTGTCGTGGCTGGCGGCAGCGATGAAGTGCCCGTCGCCGGCGTAAAGATCGAAGCCTTCCAGACACTTGAAAGCGGCGAAGGGATCTGGCAGGACCCGACGCATGTGGGCTTGGACTTGCGCAACAATCTCACTGAGCAGCGCAAGCCGCCGCTTGCTCTTGAGGCTCTCGAAGAAGGTGGTCCGGAGGATCTCGGTTTCGTGGCGATCCGCGAGATCCTGAAGAAAATCCCGTCCGCTTTGGAACAGGCCCAGGCAACGGCGGATGCCGGCTTCCAGCCAAAGCTCGTCCGGGAGGGCGGGGCAGTTCCGACGGACTCGGGAGAGATCGAGAAACCTGAGAAGAGGTTTGAAGAATTCGACACCGACAATGGATTAACAGGGAGCTGGATAGGGCATAAATTATTTCAAACCTAACAGACTCTGGAGCAAGCATAAAATGCTCGTCGCAGTAGTAATATCGCGTCCCGAAACACGCGGAGGGTGATTATGATCTGGCAAGTCGGAGCCTCGCCAGCGGCTGCCTAATGCGTTCAGAAGCAATACTAGAGGGGATTTTTCGCTCCAATGTTGGACACCGTTGCTTATTCCTCACGGCGAATCTGCTGTTCAAAAAGCAATAGTAGATTGTGGGCGATGCATTCGAAAACCGCATGGCTTTCTTTGGACTCCAAGGGGCTCGCCCAGGATTTACGTTCGTGCATCTTACTTTTCAACTGATGGAAGATCTTCTCAATATCCCAGCGGTGCTTGTAGAGCAGGACGAACTGATAGGCTGGCAGGGTGAAATCGTTGGTAAGGTAGGTGTAGGTCACTCCGTCCTCGGGATTGGTGTAAACAATGCGCCGTAATTGCACGCCGTTGGAGGTTCCCACGAGGTGATCGGACACCACGCCTTCGTTTCGAGGGTCGGCATGGTCAAGCAGATCGGGCGAACAGATTTCCGCCGCGCTGTTGGATTTTTCCAGAGTCAAAAAGTAGATGCCATAGGTGTGCTTGAGATTGTACCAGAGACGATAGTCGATACAGGCCTTGTCCCAGACGAGCATGACTTTGCGGCCTATGGGGGCATGGTAGCGGAGTTCGTCGACAGCAGCGCGTTTGATGACCGTTATGTCATGGGCTTTCTTTTTTCCGTCGTCAGGAGTGGCCATGTCGAGACAACTGAGATGATGAATGCGGAGGTTTACCCGGAAGAAGTGACCGGTGGCGATGGCGCGCAGCGTTCCCTTCGAATCGGTGGTTTTGGGATCAAAGCAGGCGGCTTTCTGATAGTGGCCGTCGATAGCGTAGAGGCCCCAGCAATCCAGTTCTGAGCACTGGGAATAGGGATCGGGGATGTGCTGGTTCATGGGAAGAGCGAGCAGGTCATTGAGTGAAACGATGTTCTGGAGTCTGCGCGAACTTTTGAGAGCCTTGAAGAAATGGGCGGGATCGATATTGGCGACATCTTGGTCGGCATGGTATTGAAGAAATTCCTGCCCGGTAGTCGAGCTGCTTAATTCTACTCCGTTAAATGAATCTTGACTTTTTTCATCACTTTCGTCACTTTTCTGCGGCAAGGCAATCGGCCTTCACGTTGAAACATCTAACATGCCGTCCCCGTGACGGTGAAAAAAAATGAATCAGTCCACCCGGCCACGGGTGTCGCCAAGCGTCTTGTGGAATTTTGCGGTATGATCACCCATCTATTCGCTCCAACAACAAAGCGTGCGGAGAACACCGCGAGACATGCCAAGAGCTACATTCACGGGTTGCTTTCCGAAACCCCGCGCAAGAACTCCGAGACTATAGCCGATGCCTTGGGAGACACGCAGTCCCAAGATCTGCAAAACTTCATTGCCGACAGCCGTTGGAATCACGCGGATATCAATGCCTATGTTGCGCGGCAAGCCAATGCGCGGATCGGCAACCACCGTGAAACCATGCTGGCGCTGGATGAATCGGGTTTCACCAAGAAAGGCAAGTTTTCCGCTGGCGTGGCACGCCAGTATAACGGTCGACTCGGGAAAGTTGACAACTGTCAGGTTGGAGTATTCAGCAGCCTGACCAATGGTGCCAACGCCACGCTCATAGGAGCACGTCTGTTTCTGCCCGACGAATGGGTCAAAGACGAGGAGCGTTGTCTCAAAGCCGGTATCCCCAAAGAACAAATCAAAGCAGCCAGTAAGATCGACCTCGCTCGCGAACTTATCGAGCAAGCCGATGCTCACGGAGTTCAATACGCCCGAATCGGCGTCGACAGCTTCTACGGGCGTGACACCGCACTGCTCTGCTGGATAGAGGATCGCGGCGGTGAATTCTACGCCGACACACCTCAGAACACTTATGTCTGGCTCAACAAGCCCAAGGGGGAAACCCGCCCATCCTCTCCTGCAAAAAATGAAGCCGTTAAGGTCTGCCAACTAGCGGACCATGAGGCTGTCTGGAAAAAAGCAAAACGCATCAAAACAAGAGACTCCGAAAACGGTCCGATCATGATTGAGCACCTAGCGTGTCGGGTATGGATATGGCAAACTGGGGAAGCCGCACCTCGCCAATGGTGGTTGCTCATTAGTAGGGACAAGGGAGGAGAACTCAAATATACCATTAGCAATGCATCTGAAAGTGCTCCACAGGAGCAGTTAGCCAGGCATCAAGGCCAACGGCATTTTATCGAGCGTAACTTTCAAAACTCAAAAAGCCATCTTGGGATGGCCGACTATCAGGTTCGTAAATGGAGTGGCTGGCATCGGCACATGGCCATGGTGGCGCTGGCCGGACTGTTCGTCATGGAAGAACGAATACTCAATCAAGAAGCCCACCCGCTTCTCAGCACCCGCGATGTGGTGCAGATCCTTGACTGGTATTTTCGCGACACCCCCACTCTGGATTCCATCATCGGACAAATCGAAAAGCGCCACCAACGGCGAAGACGTGCCTCAAAATTAAAGTCGCCGCCGGAACCTAGCAAAAAATTGCGCCTAATAAAATAACGGAGTAGAATTAAACTACCTCGTCGAGGTCAGTCCCGATCTTGTCGATTGGATGGACACCGGAATCGTCGCTCCGGGCACGGGAGAGATTGTGACTTACGGTTTCTCCACTCCCACCGCGCCGAAGATGTTTTATCGGATTCGAGTGAGGCCGGGAGCAGTGCGCCCCGGATTCGATGACCTTTCACTGATTCGTGAAGATGACTCGCCGTCCGAGTTTTCTCCTATTGGGTTTCCGATGAATCTTTTTGGAACCACTTGGGAAGATTG
>JBBRIB010000330.1:0-4090 GCA_038221745.1 Verrucomicrobiales bacterium | reverse complement strand
CCAGAAATCGCCGGTGATGGCCTCCACTTCCACCATTTTACTGGGTCCATCATAGCGGATGCGACCGACTTTGGCGGTGGCTTGGTGCGGGCCGTCAAAGGCTTTGCGAAGGGCGTAGTGATCGTAGTTGAAGATCACGGTGCCGTCGTGGAAATCGAGTTCGTGGTGGTTCAAGTTGAACTTGCAGTCCGCATGATTCACGGGAATACCTTTATAACTATGGTTTTTTAGATTTCCATCGCCTGTATAGGCCCAGGAATGGGGGTCAGTGGCATCAAAGCCACCTTCAAGGTTGACAAGAATGGAAGCCCCTTTGCGGATGGTGAAATCTTCAATGACTTTTTCGAGAGGTTTGCCGATGAACAAGGGTTTGTAGAGTTGTGCAGGCAGGCTGCTTTGCAAGGCCATGCGAACGTTGGGCCAGCGAATCATGGCTTTGGCGGTAGCTTCGCCATCCGGGTGGACGATTTTTACATCCCTGAGAAAAAGTTCCTGGTCCCGCCATGAGAATGAAGCTTCGAGGCTGGTAAGCTTGATGTCTTTGAGGGTGATGGCTTGGCTGCTGACGTGGCCGGTGGTCTCTATTTGAGGTTGATTGTTTTCATCGAAACGGAATTTCCCCTCTGCTTCGAGGATTTGCCGACCGTTAAAATCCACGGCCTTGAGTGAGGGCGTGCCGAGCCAGGCCTTCATCATGTTGGGGAGATTGAGCGAGGAATAGAGGTCGAAGCGGCCCTCCCGGGTGGATGTGTTATAGTCGGCATGGGCATCAATGGAACCGCCTTCGTCATTTGCTTGAAGAGTAGAGAAGGTGAATAGATCACCAGTTAGATCAGCTTCTCCAACGAAGCGGTGGAGGGTATATTGGTTTTTGGTGATGCTTTTTGCGGTGAGGTTGATCTTTGCTGTGAGAGTGGAGTAGTCATTGACATCGCCCTCTACTTCGATCTTTAGACGTGGTGGATCATTGTGTTCGAAATCCCAGAGGTCGAGTTCATTGATCACCCGGGCGAGGAGCTTGCGGCGTTTTCCCATGTCCTCAGCTTTCGGGGTAGCGGCAGGGCCTTGTTGGTAGCCGATCATGTGGGCACCGAGTTCCACTTCGATGCCCCCGATCTTGCCGCGAGCGCCTCTGACTTCGAGGCGGCGGTCTCCGGGCATGAAGATGGTGCCTTCGGCATCGGTCACGCTGAGGGTTTCCGATAGAGGGTCTTTCGGGTCCACAGGGAGGATGAGGCGGGCGTCCTTGAGTTCGATTTTGGTGAGTTGGAAAATTCCGCGTGAGAGCTTGGATTTATCGAGATCAAGCACGATGCCTTCGAGCCGGGAGATTTCAAGTTCGCATGCGGGATCCGAGAAAACGCGCACTTCCGAAGCGGTGATGCCGCGGAACGGGATGTAGCGAAGGGTGCCGATTGTCAGGTGGATGCCTTGTTTGGCAATTTCCCGCTCGATGGCTGCGCGCCAAGCCTCGGGCATGCCGGTGCGGTTTGCCCACCAGAGAAGTCCGCACAGCCCCAGGATCGATGAGACGATCAATAGGAAAAAGAACGAGCGAAGGTTCTGTTTCAGGTGGAAGCGGTACATGGGCGTGGCCGGGAGAGGATAGCGCCGAGGATTTCAAATAGCAACTCAAGCGAGCATCCCGGCTTCTCGAAATGAGAAATAAGCGACGCGCCCGATGGCGGGTTTGCCGATGATGACATGATCGATCATGTTAATTCGCATGAATCTTGAGGCTTTGACCAGATCTTCCGTGATGCGCTGATCCGCAACACTGGGGCTGGGATCTCCCGACGGGTGATTGTGAATCAGGATGAAGCCGAATGCGTTGCGGCTGATCACCGAACGGAATACTTCGCGAGGATGCACGGTGGATTCATTGAGGGTGCCTTTGGAGACGATTTCGGTCCCGATGTGGCGTAGGCGGCTGTCCAACATCGCAACAAGCACTTCCTCGCGGGAAAGATACGCCAACTGGGGGCCGAAGTGGGCATAGATTTCCTCGGGCTTATCCAGTGAGACCGCTTCCATTTGCTCGCGGGCGACGCGGCTGCCCAGCTCGAAGGCGGCGGCGAGTTTCGAGGCTTTGGCGAGGCCGAGGCCCTTTTCTTTGGCAAGTTGGGAAACAGAAAGGCCGCCGAGCGCGGCCATGGAGCCATATTTACGCAGTAGATTTCCACCGATTTCGATGGCGCTGCTACCTTTGGTGCCGGAGGAAATAAACAAGGCCATGAGCTCATCATCGGTGAGGGCGGACGACCCGCGCTGGGCCATTTTTTCCCGTGGCCGCAGGTGTTGGGGCATATCCTGAATCCGCGTGCTGCTCACGGGCTGATCACCATCGGTCAAAGTCGATGAACTTGAATGAGTAAACATTTGAACAGCATAACCGCCCAAACCCGCTTGGCAAGAGAATGAATAAACAGACTGGAAATTTTTTCAAGGGCGATTAGGATCCATCTATGAACTGGGTGCTCTTCTTCGATGGCAATTGCGCATTTTGTTCCAAATCGGTGCAACAGGTGGTGCGCTTCGATACTCAGGAGCGAGTTTCATTTGCGCCGCTGCAAGGAGAGCTGGCGATGGAAAAGGGCTTCAGCGGCTACGCGGCGAAGACGAATGGATCGATGGTCCTCATGCGCGAGTCCGACGGACGGGTATTCATGCACAGCGATGCCCTCATCGAACTGGCGCGCGCATTGGGTGGATATTGGAATGTTTTTAGAATCGCCCGGTGGATTCCGAGGTGGCTCCGGGACGGTGTTTACCGCTGGATCGCGAGGAACCGCTATCGCTTCCTGGGGAAAACGGTGGCATGCATGTTACCGGATGCTGCGCTCCTCAAAAGGCTACGGAGTTAGATTTCCGCACCTGCTCGTCTCGCGCGAAGCAGGGACTTTCCCTTTGGACGACGGGCTTGCGCTTGGTGAGCAGCAGCCAGCACTCGTAAGCGGTCCCCAGCGCGATGATTGAAACGAACACCAAAAACGTGGCGGTCTCCACCACATCAAGGCGGACCTTGAACAGCGCGGCCTTGGCCATGCTCAACGATTTGCCTTCGAGTCCACCTGCGATCTTTGCTTCAAGGTTAGGGATCGCAGGGATGAAACCTGCTGCATTCGGCGGGAAAATTTTCATCCTGCCCGCCGTGAAGGTGGGCAAGTTTATGGGCGGTGGCGGTGATGCCTTGTGCGAGCGTTAGACGCTGGGTTATGGTTTAAATCCCGGCTGATCATCGAAACTGAACGGCTGGCAAGGTTTGCTTTGATGCGGTGCGACACTCTTCTTCATTCGGCACCAATCTTGTCAAGTGCCTCTTTACGTGCTTCGATTGAGAGTCTCTTGGCTTCTTTCTCGCCATACTTGTTGACTGAAAACTGGCGTGAGCGCTTGACACCACGCAACGTCGTCCATGTGGCCTTCCAAAATTCATATTCATAACCCTTGCATGAGGAAATGATACGAGTCACACCCGTGATCCCTGAGCTTGTTGGTTGCCTCGGAATCTCACGAAATCTTCGCTTTGTGATGACTGGATATATCGCTCTCAGTTCACGCCACCGCGCTAGTGCGGACTTCTTTGCCTTAGCTTCGGCAGCAGCAGCATCGCGGAAGTAGAAATATTCTTGAATGATCTCCTTGTTGTGACTAATTAGAATCCTGAACCTCTTGCTGTCATTACTACACTCTTCGCGGTAGAGCCCGGGGAATCTTTTGATAGCGCGCTTCATATTGTTAAAAGTTTTGAATGGGGTGTTTCATGGAGTTCCATTTACCTGCCGGACGCTAGGGGAATGGTGTGCCGGTGGGAAGCTCAAATTTGAATTGGTGGGCCATCGCCGCATACCACCCACGAATTGTTAGAACTTGATTTTGGTCTAATCTTCCAGAGACCGTTGTTTGTGGAACCTGCCGTCAGCTAAGTAATGGGTGTAAGCTTATCCTGGATGAGGGTGAGCACGGTCTCGAAGCCGAGTATAAAAAAGCCTATTACAAAAAGCCTAGCTTTTTTATTAGAAATGCCTTGCGCTTCCAGTTGCTAGGGTAATCGCGGTTGATATAAGAGCGTGTTTGTGAACGGGGCATC
>JBBRIB010000329.1:0-4092 GCA_038221745.1 Verrucomicrobiales bacterium | reverse complement strand
GCTTGCCCTTCATGCGGATACTATCGTGATCGCCAAGTGCTCGATGTCGAAGCCCTCTGAGGCACGCAAGGTGAATGAATCTCAACTACCGCCTGGAGGAAATCTTCCGAGCGGTGGTTTCTTCGTTTGATGATTTGATGGATATTCCACCCCTGTAAATTTTCCCGAAGTTCTATATGAAAGTTGCCTTGGACGCCATGGGCGGGGATCACGCCCCCGCAGTAAACATCGGAGGAGCCATTGATGCTCTGCGGTATTATCCCAAGCTGAGGCATCTGTATCTGGTAGGAGATCAAGCGGTGCTGGAGCTGGAATGCGCCAAGCAAGGGCTGGATCTCAACGACCCGCGGGTGAGCATCGTCCACGCGCCGGAAACCATCGGGATGGCCGAGCCCGGGGCCAAGACGGTGCGGAAAAAGAAACTTTCCTCGATCAACATCGCCATGGACATGGTGAAGGAAAAGCACGCGGATGCCTTCGTTTCCGCTGGAAATACAGGTGCCGCTGTGGCCGCCGCCACCCTGAAGCTGCGCACGCTGCCGGGCGTGGACCGCGCAGGCATCGCCTCCGCCTTACCGAACGAATACGGCATCTGCCACATCCTTGACGCGGGGGCCAATCCCGAGGCCAAGCCCGAGCACCTCGTGGCTTACGCCGTGATGGGAACGGCATTTTCCAAAGGCGTGCTCGGCGTGAAAAATCCCCGCGTCGGCCTGATGTCGAACGGTGAAGAGGACGAAAAAGGCACCGCCTTCACCAAAGAAACCTTCAAGCTCCTCAGACAAACGCCCGGCATCAACTTCATCGGCAACGTCGAAGGGCGGGATCTCTTTGAAACCGAGCTCGACGTCGTGCTGTGTGACGGCTTCGTCGGCAACATCATGCTCAAAACCATTGAGGCGACCGCCAAGGCCGTTTCAAAATGGCTGAAAACCGAAATTCAAGGCAACGCCCTGCGCATCGCCGGAGCCATGCTAGCCCAAGGTGCCTTCAAGGCGCTGAAGGAAAAAAGCAGTTATGAAACCTACGGTGGCAGCCCGCTGCTGGGCGTCAACGGCGTGGTCATCATTGCCCACGGCTCCTCAACCTCGCTCGCCGTGCGTAACGCCATCCGCGTGGGCATCGAGACGGTGGAAAACCGCGTCAATCCTCGCATTGAGGAGGCTCTTGCCGCGATTGCCAATGCGGCAACCGCACAAGCCTCCTGAGGCACTGCCAGACTTATTTTTCTGCCACACACTTCGCACTTGTGGCGAGGGTCTGCGGGTTCCATTCTCCGCCCGCATGAGTGAAGCGCTGTCTGCCAATCAAGTTTGTATCGCAGGGACCGGCAGTTATTTGCCCGAAAGAATTCTCACGAACGCCGAGCTCGCCGTGCAGGTCGATACCAGTGATGAATGGATCGTCTCCCGCACCGGCATCAAGGAACGTCGGATCGCCGCCGAGGGGGAATTCACCTCGCACATGGCCACCCATGCCGCCCGGAAGGCGCTCGAACAAGCGGGGATGGCCGCAGAGGAAATCGAGCTCATCATCGTCGCCACCATCACGCCGGACACCCCCACCCCGGCCACCGCCTGTTATGTGCAGGAAGCACTGGGTGCCCGCAATGCCGTGGCCTTTGACATCTCCGCCGCCTGTTCGGGGTTTCTTTATGCGATGAAAATTTCCAAGCGCCTGATCTCGGACGGTGCCTTTAAAAACGCATTGATCATCGGGGCGGAAAAACTCTCCGCCGTCACCAATTGGGAGGATCGCACCACCTGTGTGCTGTTTGGCGATGGGGCGGGCGCTGCAGTCCTACGCCTTGCCTCCCCCGACGAAGGATCGATCCTCGCCACTGAAATGGGCACCGATGGCAGCCTCACCCACATCCTCAATATCCCGGGCGGCGGCTCGGCCTGCCCGATCACCGAGGCCAATGCAAACGATCACCTCTACACCCTCACCATGATGGGCAAGGAGGTTTTCAAACACGCCGTCAACCGCATGAAAGAAGCGGCGGAAAAAGTCATCACCCGCGCCGGACTCCAGCCCGAGGACATTGTCTGCGTCATCCCGCATCAGGCGAATCTTCGGATCATCGATGCCATTGCGGATCGCTTGGCGGTGCCCAACGAGCGCGTCTTCGTGAACCTCGATAAATACGGAAACACCTCCGCCGCCGCCGTAGCCATCGCCCTTGATGAGGCGAACCGCTCGGGCGCATTCAAGCGTGGCGACCACATCGTGCTGGTGGTTTTCGGCGCCGGGCTCACTTGGGCGGCGGCCGCCATCCGCTGGTAAGTTTTTCCAAATCATGGCCTACCGCAGCTCGCCCACTGATCGAGAAGGCATGCCACCGGGTATTCCTTTCATCATCGGAAACGAGGCGGCCGAGCGCTTTTCGTTCTATGGGATGAAGGCCATCCTCGCCGTGTTCATGGTGAGCTACCTGCATCTGATGGATGGCCACAGCGGCAGCGGGATGGCGGAACCGGAAGCCACGGAAAAAGTCCATCTCTTCAATTCCGCCGTCTATTTCACGCCCGTGCTTGGCGCTTTGTTGGCCGATGCCTTCTGGGGCAAATACCGCACCATCATCCGCCTCTCATTCGTCTATTGCCTCGGCCATCTCGCGCTCGCCTGCATGGGACAATTTGGAAATTCCCCGGCTTGGCTCATCGCCGGCCTCGGCCTCATCGCTCTCGGCTCCGGTGGGATCAAACCTTGCGTCTCCGCCCACGTCGGAGACCAGTTTTCCCAACGCAACGCCCATCTTCTGCCCAAGATCTTCAACTGGTTTTACTTCTCCATCAACTTCGGCGCGCTCGTCTCCATGATGCTCACCCCATGGCTGTTAGAGTGGTATGGCCCGCACTGGGCCTTCGGTGTGCCGGGTGGCCTGATGGCCCTTGCCACCCTGGTCTTTTGGCTTGGCCGCAAGCGCTTCGTCCACGTTCCGGCGAATCACAAAAACTTCATCAAGGAACTTCTCAGCGCACGAGGCGGAAGCGCCCTCCTCAAGCTGCTGCCACTCTATCTGTTTGTGGCCATGTTCTGGGCACTCTTCGATCAAACGGGCTCCACCTGGATTTTCCAATCCCAGGACATGGACCGGAATTTCCTCGGCTTCGAGTGGTTGCCCTCCCAGGTCCAATCGCTCAACTCCGTCTTTGTCCTCACTTTCATCCCGCTGTTCGCCTACCTTGTCTATCCCCTCATGGATCGGGTCTGGCGGCTCACCCCGCTGCGGAAAATCGGCATCGGCCTCTTCATCATGGTGGCCTCCTTCGCACTGGTGGCCTTGATCCAGCGCTGGATCGATGGTGGTGCGAAACCTAACATATCCTGGCAGATCCTTGCCTTCGCCCTCATCACCATCGCGGAAGTGATGGTCTCCATCGTGGCCCTCGAGTTCGCCTACACCCAGTCACCCAAGACGATGAAATCCACGGTGATGTGTCTCTATCTGTTGGCCGTTTCCGCAGGAAATCTGTTGGTGGCTGGCGTGAATCACTTCATCCAGATCCCGGATGTGGCCAGCGTGCAATTTCAAGAAGCCATCGCCAAGCTCCCTCCCGATTGGCAGAATGACCCGCGCACGGTGATCCTACCCGGCCATGATGGTAAGACCGGCACTGAGGACGATTTCATCCAACGCCTCTCCAACGGCGAGCCGGCTTTGTTGGAAATTCCCGGTAAAGCCACCTTTGAAGAAGCTGCGGGACGGGTGGAAGAACAAGCAGCCGCCCTGGGCCGCTTTCCAAGCGAAGAGGTCATGAAGACTTCCCTAACTGATCTACGCGATCCTTGGGGCGGCCCCATCACCTATCAGATTCTCAACTCCACCCGTGTGCGGCTCCTCAGCGCTGGCCCGGACCGCACGTCCGGCACCCAGTGGGATCTGGGATTCTATCTGGATCGCATCACCTCGGAGCCTCCCCCACCCGCTTCATGGGTGGATCGATTCCATCCCTCCGAGCCATGGCTGGAGCGGCGGAAACAGGAACTCGGGATCGCACGGGAAGCCTCTCAAGCCTCCGTCGCCGCCATTACTTGGAAGCAAAGCCCCTTCACCGGCGGCCAGACACGGCTGCAAGGGGCCGCCTA
>JBBRIB010000328.1:0-4120 GCA_038221745.1 Verrucomicrobiales bacterium | reverse complement strand
AATGGAGCCGCCAAGCGGGGTAAATCCACCGCACAGGGCTCACACAAGGCCCGCCCATGTTTTAGCCCTTCACCGCAAATCTCGCAAAGTGGCGGATAGAGAAAATCCAGCGCTCTTCCTGCCCAACCGCGCCAGCCCTCAGGAATTGCTTGAGATTTCCGGGTCATCCGTGCGACGGGTGGTTAGATGGTCGATGAGGCACCCGGCGACGATGAGGCCGAACATGGCGATGGCTCCTTGTTGCAACGTCCTTCCAAACAAAAACTCCATCGGCATATCCAAATGGCCTGCATTCACGGTAAATCGATCGGCAATTCCCGTGATGAAAATCCAGCCGACGTGGAGTCCGATGGGCAACCAAAGCGAAGCCGTTCGCCAGCGTGCAAAAGCAAGCACTCCTCCCAATGCGAGCAAAGGCGCGAATGTTCCCAAAAGCACCTTCACTTCGGAAAACGCCGAAACCAACAGACCCAACATTTCAAAACCCACTTTCGAGGCATCAGGGTCTGCGACGTTTAGCCCGGCGGCTGGCTTGAGAAAATGCATCAAGGCAAACAACAGGGCCGATAAGCCAATCGCCAACGGCGGCCTCATGGCCCGCAAAAAAACGCCAAATACCAGACCGCGAAACAAGATCTCCTGCACCACCCCGAAGCCGATTGAAAAAATCAATATTCCCGCGATGGCCGGCACAATCCCCTCCCCTGCTTGCTTCCACTGGGAAAACCCGCCTAACAGCAAGATGCCCATGATCAGCAAAAACAAACCCACCACCACCCCCAAGCCCCTAAAAACATGCCGGGCTGCTTCTGGATTCTTCACCAGTGCTTGCCCATCGTTCCCAGCACCCGTCCCCACGGGGAGCCGGATTTGCCATGGATTGCGCAGGCGCACATGGCTGCGCTCCACCCTCAACCACTCGACGCACGGCAGCGCCAACAAACCCGCCGCGCACCACAGGCTGATCATGAAAAACTGCGGGAAATCCGCCTCCCGGCACTGATTGGCCAGCCATTGGAGCGGCCCGTTCGTTTGCTTCACAGAGGAAACCTCGGCCAGCGCCTTGCCCATGTTATAGAGAAGCGGAGCCATCCAGGCACCGAGGAACACCGAGGCGATGGCATAGAGCCATACCTTGAGAACATCTCCGAGAGCCGAATTCCGCATGGACAAACGAATGACAGATCACGGCAGGAAAACCACTCGAAACGGCGCACTCAATTAAAATAGAATTTCAACCACCCGCCTGTTGCCTTCACCCGGAAAAGCTGCTACCCCTTTTCTCAATGGGACGAGGGATGCCGCAACTTGAGTTCAGCTGGAAGTCTTTGATCAACGCCCTCAAGCCTTCGGAGTCCACCCGCAAGAAGTTTGTCAAGGATGATGGTGGCTTGACCGCGTGGTGTGTGGAGGCCGCGAAATCCCTCTCACTGCACGAACTCGCCCGCAAAGTCTGCGTTACTTGGAACCCCAGAATGCAAACGACTGCCGGACGTGCCTGGTGGCCAGACCGCGCCATCGAGCTCAATCCAAAGCTCAAGGAATGCGAACCCGAAGAACTCTGGCGCACCCTCAAGCACGAGCTTGCCCACCTCGTCGCTTACGAGCGCTGCGGCCGCCGCAGGATCGATCCGCATGGGCCCGAGTGGCAGACTGCCTGTGCGGACCTTGGAATCCCGGGTGAAAAACCTTTCCACAACCTCCCTTTCAAACGGCGCAAAATGAAAAGGAATCACTCCTACATCTGCTCTAACTGTTTTGCCACCATCCATCGCGTCAAACCCATCCGCCGGGCAGTGGCTTGTTATGATTGCTGCCGCAAGTTCAATGCGGGCACCTATCATGATCGCTTCCGCTTGATCAAAAAGAAGCCCATGTGATTTGGCACTTTGCTTGATTCCACCCATCCCACCTGTCCCAGTCATTGGGCACCCTCCCATCTCACTATGAAAATCCATCTACTACTACTCGCCTCCATCGCCACCAGCTTCGCCCAGCAGCCAGACTGGGAAAACGAAGCCGTTTTCCGCATCAACAAGGAGGCACCACGTGCCATCTCGATGCCATTTCCGACCAAGGAGGAAGCCCTCGCGAAGTCACGCTTGGAATCTCCATGGTGCCAGTTGCTCAATGGAAACTGGAAATTCCATCACACCGGAAATCCATCCAGCAAACCCACAGGTTTTGAAACCCCCGCTTTTGACGACTCGCAGTGGCAGGAGATTCCCGTTCCATCGAATTGGCAGATGCACGGCTACGGCGCCCCGCTCTATACCAACATCATCTATCCGTTCGCAAAAAACCCACCTACCGTCATGGGTGAGCCACCGCAGCATTTTACCAACTTCCCAATCGAGAACCGCAACCAGGTCGGCTCCTACCGCCACAAGTTCACCTTGCCTGAGAACTGGAAAGGCCGCCGCACCTCCATCGTCTTCGGCGGCGTGGACTCGGCATTCTACCTTTGGCTCAACGGTAAAAAAGTGGGCTATTCCCAAGACTCGAGAACTCCGGCGGAGTTTGACCTCACCCCATATCTCCAAGAGGGAGAAAATCTGATAGCCGCGCAGGTCTATCAGTATTCCGATGGCTCTTACCTTGAGGACCAGGATATGTTCCGCATGTCCGGCATCTTCCGCGATGTCTATCTCTGGTCCGCTGACTCACTTGATTTGCAGGATTTCTGGATTCAAGCCGGCTTGGCGGATGACTATCAGACGGGCACCCTCAATTTCCAAGCGAAGGTGAACAACCGAAACGCCACTGAAGAAACCGCCGATGTTTCTCTCACTCTCACCTCAGCTGATGGCACGGTTCTCACCGCGCCTGCCATGAGCCTGAAGATCCCGGCTGCCCAAAGTGCCGGGGCAACTGTGAAAATTGATAGCATCCCCAAGGTCAAAACCTGGTCGGCGGAAAATCCAAACCTCTATACCTATCAGATTTTACTGACTGATTCAACCGGCAGGGAAATCGCCCACTACGCCGGCAAAACCGGATTCCGCCGCACCGAGATCAAAAATGGCCAACTGCTCCACAACGGCCAACCCATCCTGATCAAAGGCGTGAACCGCCATGATCATAACCCCACCACCGGGCACTACGTCCCCCGCCAGGATATACGCGATGATCTCTTGCAGATGAAACGGGCAAACATCAATGCGCTGCGGACCGCCCACTATCCGAACGACCCCGCGCTCTCGGAACTCTGCGATGAACTGGGACTCTATCTCGTCGCCGAGGCAAACATCGAGTCCCACGGCATGGGCTACGGGAAGGAATCCCTCGCCAAGGCTCCCTCATGGTTTGAGGCCCATCTGGACCGAATCAAGAATCTGGTGGAGCGCGATAAAAACCACCCCTCCATCATCATGTGGTCCATGGGAAATGAAGCAGGCGATGGCGAAAACTTCGTGAAATGCTCCGAGTGGATTCGTAAACGTGATCCTTCCCGCCCGGTCCACTATGAACAAGGTACCCACTTCGCCCATGTGGATCTTTACACGCCGATGTATGATACCATCGATGCCTGTGAGAAATACGCCCGCTCTGAAGAGAAGAAACCATTGGAAACCCAGCGCCCGCTCATTCAGTGCGAATACAGCCATGCCATGGGAAATTCCACGGGTAATCTCAGCGATTATTGGAATCTCTTCCGCAAGGAACGTTTGCTCCAAGGAGGGTTCATCTGGGATTGGAGAGACCAGGGAATTGCTCACGCAAAGCATGGTCCGGATGCAGTGGAAGATCGCTCCGGGAACGGCCATAGCGTCACCCTCATGGGATCGCTGGCCGTTGATGAGGGGCTTTACAGTGGAAGTGCACTGATTGCAGATTCGGAACAGTTCGATCTAACAAATCAACTTACCCTCATCGCCGAGGCCCGCTTCAATCAACGTGATTCCCGCCCTGGCGGCCAACCTTTGATCGGCAAAGGAGATACAGCTTATGCGCTCAGAATCGCAGAAAACGGCCAGGATTTGCAGTTTTTCATCCACTCTGCTGGACAATGGCACACCGTGACCGCCCCCTTGCCCGCTGACGCATCTTCCAAGTTCCATACATATGCCGGAACTTATGATGGCAATAACTTGCGTCTCTTTATCGATGGAGAAGAAGC
>JBBRIB010000327.1:0-4124 GCA_038221745.1 Verrucomicrobiales bacterium | reverse complement strand
AACATCCCCATCACCTTGAAAAACGAGCCCATGGCCCCCAAAGCCATTCCCGTTTCAGAGCCCACTCCAGCCGAGCGCAGTGAAAGCCGACGCGCACGGGATCTCAGCACCCTTCTCAATCGCAATTGATTCCATCCAGCTCATGGCACGCCGCACCAAAATTCACGTCGGACTCGAGATCGGCACCAGCAAGACCTGCATGGTCGTCGGAGAAGTAAAGGCGGATAGCGCTGTTAAAATCCTCGGCATTGGTGTCTCCAAAACCGCAGGTGTGAGAAAAGGTGAAATTTACGATTTTTCCCAAGCCCGCGCCTGCTTGAAGGATGCCCTTGCAAAGGCGGAGGATGCCAGCGATGTGGAAATCGGCAGCGTCTTCCTCGCCGTCACCGGGGCGCACATCCGAGGCATCAATCACCGTGGCACCTTCCGCCTGCCGGACAGCGAACCCACCGTCACCGCAGAGCACGTAGAGGAAGCGAGAACCATCGCCCGCGAGGTCC
The DNA here is from genome assembly GCA_038221745.1 of Verrucomicrobiales bacterium. GTDB lineage: Bacteria > Verrucomicrobiota > Verrucomicrobiia > Verrucomicrobiales > Akkermansiaceae > Luteolibacter. Next base: position 3,624 of record JBBRIB010000327.1, on the reverse strand, counting down.
AGATCCCGCACGATCACGTTTATCTCCACCCCATCGTCCGGAACTATCGGCTCGATGGCCTTGAGCATTCCACCACCCCCGTCGGCCTGTTTGGCAAAACCGTCGAGGCGGATTTCCATATCGTCCACGGCATCGGCACGCGTATTCAGAATAGCATCAAACTGGTCCGGGAAATTCCCATGGAGGTGGATGATATCGTCTTCTCCCCCATCGCCACCGCGCAGATGGCACTGGAGCGCGAGCAGCGTGAGCGCGGCGCCCTCGTCATCGACATCGGCGGCGGCACCACCGATTACGCGCTCTACCTCGGCGGCGCGATCACCGCTTCCGGCTGCATTCCCGTCGGCGGCGATCACATCACCAATGATATCCATCTCGTCACAGGCATGCCGTTTTCCAAGGCGGAGCGCCTGAAGATCATCGAGGGAGATGCCTCGGCGGATCCCGTCCGCTCCGTGGGTATTGCCAAGCTCACCGATGATCGCGGCTTCGCCGAAGTCGAAGTAAGCCGCAGCATCCTCAATGAAATCATCCGCCAAAGACTTGAGGAAACATTGAACCTCGTCCGCGCCCGCCTGCCTGAAGGAGCGGTGGAAGCCATCGGCGCAGGAGTTTATCTCACAGGCGGCACCAGCCTCATGCGCGGCTTTAACGAGCTCGCCTTCGAAGTCTTTGGCCGGGACATCTATCGCCCCGAGCCACCCGAGATCAGTGGCGTGCAAGCCAGTTTCAGAGACCCTCAATACGCCACCGCCATCGGCCTCATCCGCTACGCCCAGATCCTTGAAACCGAGCGCGCGAAACCTCCCGGTGTCTTCGGAAAAATCGGCCGCATGTTCTGGCCCTTCGGTAAATAAATTTCTCCACTCTGCCAACTCAAACTCTCCCAACTCATCATGATCCAATACAACCGCGATCCCCAACAAATCATCCCCTCCAGCGCTGTGAAAATCATCGGCCTTGGCGGGGCAGGTGCAAACATGTTAGAGCAAATCGCCCTGGATGGATTGGACGGTGCCGAGCTGCTCGCGCTTAATACCGATCTCCGTACGCTCAACGCCTGTCTCGCTCGTGAGAAAGTCCAGCTCGGCGTCAATCTCACCAAAGGTCTCGGTGCCGGTGGCGACCCCGAACTCGGCCACCAGGCCATGCTCGAATCCGAAGAACAAGTCCGCGCGCTCATCAAGGGCCGCCGCATCGTTTTTCTCTGCACCGGCCTCGGCGGTGGGACCGGCTCGGGCGCTGCTCCCATCGTCACCCGCATCGCCCGTGAGGAGGGTGCCTTTGTCGTGGTTTTTGCCACCATGCCCTTTGCCTTCGAAGGCCGCCGCCGCCGCGAGCAGGCAGAAACCGCCCTTAACGAACTCGCCGTCCTCTCCAACGCGCTCGTCACTTTTGATAACAACCGCATGGGCGAACTCGTCCTCGCCAAGCAAGGGATTCACGAAGCCTTCGCGGCCGCAGACCACATGATCTGCGAGTCCATCAAGGCCGTCATCCGCCTCGTCATCCGCCCCGGCCTCATCAACGTCGGCCTGGATGATCTCATGAGCGCCCTCCGCACCAACCGCTCCCGCTGCCTCTTCGGCTCTGGCATCGCCGCTGGCAAGGACCGTGCCACCAAGGCCCTTCGCAATGCGCTCAACAGCCCCCTGCTCGATCAAGGGACTCTCCTCAAAAATGCCCAAACCGTGCTCGTCCATCTCTCAGGCGGAGAGGATCTCACACTTTTTGAAATCGAACTGCTCATGCAGAGGCTGCAAAAATTTGTCCCGGAAAAAGCCCACGTTCTCTTCGGTGCCGCCATCGATCCTGCGATGGGAGACTCCCTTTCCATCACTCTTATCAGCGCCCTCCCGGAAGATTCACTCGCCATGGCCCCGCGCGAGGCACTCAGCCGCAGCTCAAGCGAAAGTTCATTTCTTGATCCCAGCCAAGGCTTCACCTCACCAGCTGAAAGACAAAGTGCGGTCGCCCCGGCTCTCCCCGCCGATCAATGGGAGCAAGATGAGGAAATTGAAACGCCGGCCCCGGTCAAGATCGTCGCCGCCATCAAGCCGCCCGAATCCGAAGCTATCAAACCCAAGCCTGCTCCCCAGCCCATCGTCGCTTTCGAGCTTGAGCCTGGGCTGGAACCGGAACCCACAACCGAGCCGGAACCCACACCAGAACCGGAGCCTGGACCGGAGCCTGAACCAGTAATCATACCCAAACTGGAGCCTGAACCAGTAATCATACCCAAATCAGAGCCTGCGCCGAGCCCCGCCCCTCCGGTTTCCTCACTTTCCAAGTTCCGCAAAGCCGCCACTTCCATGGCTGCCGCCATCACGCCCTCGTTGTTTGACAATGAAAGGCCCTTTGCCGAGCCGGACTACATCGCAAAGACCAAGGAACCCGAGCCACCCAAGCCCGACCTCGGTGCCTTCACTTTTACCGAACCCGAACTCCCTGCGGATCCCGAACCGGAAATCGAAGACGCTTTCGAACCGGAAATCCAAGATGAAATCCCCGCCGAAGAGGAGTCCATCGATGAAACTCCAGGCGATATCGAGGAATTCGCCGCCGAATACGTCGAGGCGGATGAAGACCCCCTTCCTATCGAAGAAACCGAGCTTCCAGACCCGCCAAAACCCAGCTTCATTCCGCTTCCCAAGCGCCGCCCCTCCGTCCCCACCCGTTGGGGCAGTCCAAAACTCAAAGAGGATCCCGCCACCTTTCCCGATGACCTTTTGGACGATGTGGAGCTTACAGAAACTGATTATGAACCCGAAGCGGAGCTTCCCCAAGCGGAGCCGCAACCACCCAAGCTCAAGCTCGGCATCAAAGCCGCCGGCCCGCAAAACGAACTCTCGCTGGAATCCAGCCCACGCGGTCGTTTCGAAGGGGAATCCCCCAACGTCTTCGAGGGCGAGGACCTTGACCTACCGCCTTTCCTGCGCAAAAAGAAGTAAGACCGCGCCAGCTCCCGCCCATCATGATCCAAAATCTCATCCCTCATCACGCAATCTTGTTAGAGGGCGATGGTGGCATGTCCAAAGTTGTCATCAAGACGGAGTGGAGCGACGCGGAAATCTACCTTCACGGCGCTCACGTCACCCACTTCCAAAAAAAGGGTGAGACCCCCTTGCTCTTTTTGAGCGAGCTCAGTGAGTTTGAGAACGGCAAACCCATCCGCGGCGGCATCCCCATCATCTTCCCATGGTTTGGCCCACGGGAAGGATTCCCCGCCCACGGCTATGCCCGCACCAAGGAGTGGATTCTCGGAGAATGCGCACTCTCCCCTAACGGTGAAGTGATGGTTCATTTCCTTTTATCGTCTGATGATCTGTTGGAAACGGAACTCATCGTCCGCGTCGCCCAACAACTTTCGTTGGAAATGATCGTCACCAATCGTGGCAAAAAAGAGGCCACGTTTGAAAATTGCCTGCACACCTATTTCCAAATCGGGGCCATCGAGTCCATCTCCATCCAGGGCCTGACAGGATCTTCCTATCTCGATAAAGTCACCCCCGGCACCTTCACCGAGGCCGCCGGGTCCATCACCATCGCCAGCGAAGTGGACCGCGTTTACCTCGATACCACCGCCACCATCGAGATCACCGACCGTAAACTGGGCCGCACCAT
>JBBRIB010000326.1:0-4133 GCA_038221745.1 Verrucomicrobiales bacterium | reverse complement strand
AAATTGCAAAGCGTCATTGCCGACCGTGGCACCCACGATCCCATGCAGGGCCTCGCCACCGCCGTCTCGGATCAATTCAGAAACCTCACCGGCGGTCGCTATCAGGATGTCACCTTGGACGGCACCACCCCCACCCGGGTCAGCGGTGCTCTCACGCTCGATACCGCGCTGCTCTCCCAAGGCACCCTCGGATCACTCGCCCTCGCCACCCGCCTGGCCCTCTCCGAACTTTACCTCAAAGGCATGGACGGCTTCTTCCTCCTCGACGACCCCTTCACCGACATGGATGCCACCCGCCGCGCCGCCGCCATCCAGGCCATCGGAACCTTCGCAAAAAATCACCAGATCCTCATCTTCACCTGTCACCCAGAACATGCCCGCGAGTTGCAGAATCTGGCGGGTGCGAAAACCTTCAACGTGATCGAATGATCGTCGCCACAACGCACCATCTTCTCTCAGCCATTCATTTATTCAAAATCTCAGCATTTCAGAAATTGAGCGATTTTCTTTCGTTCCACCGTCCCGGCGATCCAGAAATACTTGCGCCCTGAAGCGTGACGAAAGACCCAAGAGATCGTCATTCTTATCCCTTTTCTTCTTTCGCGGCCTTGCGTTGAATATATGATCTTTTAGCCTAACAGCTCATTTCCAGAACTTGATGATAGGTCTGATGATTTCGTCGGTTTGCAGATAGCCGAGGGCGAGGAGACGCTTCTCCATATCTGGCAGGTGCGCGGCGCCCCAGGGAATATAGACTTCTTGAAAGCCTTCAGCCCTCTCGGTGTATTGCTTCATCAGAGCATCGTTGCGGGTGCCGATGAGGGCATCTTTAAAGAGGCTTTCGAGTTGTGCCCCGGTGACGTTGCCGACATCGGGGTTGACCATCTTGGTGAAGTCAGGCGAGCTGGCGACATCCAATAGTTTGACTAAAAGTTGGAGATGGTCTGGCTTGAGGTCTGAAACATCGATATCCGCATTTTGCCAGGTGACGAGTGGATTGGTAGTGGGTTCATCGGGAGCGGGGGTTGAGGCATTTGGGATGGGTATGGTGGGTGGGCTAGGTGTGGTGGGTGGGCTAGGTGTGGTGGTGTTGAGTTCTTTTTGCGCCTCAATGCCGAGGAGCTTTGCCCAGCGTTCATAGGTTTTTCCGTTTGCAAAATCTTCTGGGATAACATTATTGCGATCCGAGACGCCTTCGGTGAGAACCAGCCGTTTACCGCCTGCTTCGGGGATGGCATTCACGCGTTCCTTGAGGCCGGTGTAATAGGAATCGTCGCCAATATGCATCATTCCCACCAAGTGAACCTTGCGACCGTTTTTCTCGAAGATTTTTTCGGTGAGGTCGATCCCTTTCGTTGAAATTCCGGCATAATCCCCGATGAGGTTCTGCGCACCATAAGCATAGCCTGCGAGCCATACGGGAAGGGTGATGATCCCGAAGAACAACCACGCGGCGAAGGCGATGACGGAGTGAAGGGGCTTGAGCCAAGGTCTCGCGGAGATCCATTGCATGCCTCCCAAGGACATGCAGAGATAGGTAAATGCAAGGATGAGGAATGCCACGCTGATGATGCGTGCCGCAAGCGAGGTTTCCAACCAAACATTGAGCGGGAAGCCCAGGGCGACACGGGAAAGGATGAGAAGATTGGCCCCCACGATGATGCGCTTGGGCAGTGCGGCGATAATGATGCCGAGGAGAAACAGCAGAGAGGTGACGAGCGCAGTGACCATCACGCTGGGAGAGCTTTGAAAGAGCAGATCACCGGGGTGTGAGAAATCCGCCCAGGTGATCCATGCGGCGAGGAGCGTGAGCAAGAGGGCGACGGCGATATTGAAACTCGCCTTGGAGCCTCGGCCGGAGATGGTGCTTTCGGAATTCATGTCTGGCGAAGAGATAAGCGGTTTTCGGAAAGATAGCGATGGGATCTTTTGTCGATGACGTTGAAGGTGGGGTATGCTGCGAGCAGTTTGATTCTGCTAGGGACTTTTCTGGTGACGGTGGTGGCCCAACTGCGGCCTTGAAGGAAGTGAAGTGAGCGGTGGTGCGGGGAGAGCGATCCGGAAAACTCTTTATCTCCCATGTGGCTGACGCGTCTCGCGGCTGTGCCAATGAATCGAAATAGCCCAGCAGCTGATGCCGCGCTCTTCTCCCCACCCATTCCGGTCCGAACAGAACCCGCTGCTCCCCACAGTCATCTCTGGTCTCTGGATTCTTGTCTCGGGATTTTCAAAACCCCTTCCTCAAATCCCTCACACTCCACAGCACACCTGCCGCCGCTTCGCCCATGCCTCGCCATTTTGCCGGCAGGAGGATGAGGGATCTATCCAAATTCATCCCGCAATCTTTGTCTCGGCCGTGACAAGAATTGTGAGGCAATGACAGATAGCATCCCTGCTTTACTTACTGGAGCCAAATGATTGTCCGCCCTGATGATGATCTCCGAGGGTGCAGGGCTTGCCGGGGTGATTGTGAAACATACGAATTTGTTGCTGGTCAGGCCCTCTGTCCGTCCATCATCAGTGACCAAAAGTAGGAACGTGTGTAAGAATTCTTTGAAGGTTTCCCAGCAATTTTTGGAAATAGGTCCTATAAGTCCCATCGGACCGATGACATACTGGTCAGCCGCATATCAGAGGGCAGGGGAAAGCTTATAGTCTTCCTTCCCATCCTTCATCAGCCAGCCTTGCTCTAGCAGCTTGGCGCGGAGGGTGTCTGACTCGGCCCAGTTTTTGGCGAGGCGGGCGGCCCAACGGGCTTCGGCGAGGGCTTTGATCGAATCCGGGATGATGATGGAAGCGGTGTTGGGAATCTCTGGCAAGGTGAGGCCGAGGGCGCGGAGGATGCGGTTCAGGCCGGCGAGGGCGGCGGCGGCTTCGCCACCTGTGAGGCGGGTGGCTTCGCGCAGGCCGGTGAAGATGCCACCGAGTGCGCCGGGGGTGTTGAGGTCTTGGCTGAGGCTTTCCCAAGCGGGGCGGAAGGGGCCGAAGTCTGCGGTGGTGAGCACGGTGCCGGGCTCGATTTTCGCGGCGAGCTGGTGAGCGTTCCTGGCGAGCTTCGAGAGAGCCTCGCGAGCGGCGGTGAGCGAATCCAGCGTGAAATTGAGCGGCTTGCGGTAGTGCGCACCAATGAGCACGTAGCGCACTTCCATTGGGCTAAAGCCTTTTTCTGCTAGATCGGCCAGAGTATAAAGATTGCCAACCGACTTGGACATTTTCCCGCCATCGACGAGCAGGTGGGTGATGTGAAACCAATGCGCGGCGAAGCGGCCTCCGCAGGCGCATTCGCTCTGGGCGATTTCGTTTTCATGATGGGGGAAGACGAGATCGACGCCGCCGGAGTGGAGATCGAACGAATCTCCAAGGTATTCCTTGATCATGGCGGAGCACTCGAGGTGCCAGCCGGGGCGGCCATTGCCCCATGGGGAAGGCCAGAAATTTTCACCGTCTTCAGGGCGGCGGGCTTTCCAGAGGACGAAATCGGAGAGGCTGTCTTTCTCGTAATCGTCCGAACTGGAGCGGGCGTTTTGGGTTTTGCCAAGATCGAGCTCGCGTTCATCGAGGTGCGAGAGGCGGCCATAGTTGGGGAATGAGGAAATTTTAAAATAGACCGAGCCGTCATCGGATGAGTAGGCATTGCCCTTGTTAACGAGGGTTTGGATCATCGCGATCTGTTGCGGGATGTGCTCGACGGCGCTGGGCTCGATGTGGGGCGGAAGCAGACCGAGTTTTTCACAATCGGCATGAAATTTCTCGGTCCAGCCGGCGGTGAAGGCGGTGAGGGATTGGCCGGCAGATTGAGAATCCCGGATGGTTTTGTCGTCCACATCGGTGATGTTGCGGACGTGGAGGGTGCGGGTGCCGCCCGTCTCAAGGGTACGGCGGAGAACGTCTTGGAGGACAAAGGTGCGGAAGTTTCCAATGTGCGCCGGGCCGTAAACCGTGGGGCCGCAGCAGTAGAAACGGAAGGTGGTGCCGTCGATGGGGGAGAGGTTTCGCTCGGTTCGGGAAAGCGTGTCAAAAAGCCGCATGGCGGGATTTAGGCAGTGCAGAGCGGCGGGGCAAGCGTGGGATGCCCGAGAACCGGAGATTTCTCGAAAGCGGGTTCAGCGGAGTGCTTATGGAGTGGCCTGAAG
>JBBRIB010000325.1:0-4138 GCA_038221745.1 Verrucomicrobiales bacterium | reverse complement strand
ACCGTGGCGGGAATTGAAACAAGTGAGGGCGCGGGTGGCATTGAGGCCGACGAGCCAATCCGACTCCGAGCGGCACTTCGCGGCATCGGCGAGGGGCTTCATTTGCTCGCCGGTGCGGAGGCTGTTCCATGCGGTGAGGATGGAGTCATTGGTCATGGACTGCATCCAGAGGCGTTTGACGGGTTTGGAGATTTCGCCGATTTCGATGATGTAGCGGAAAATGAGTTCGCCTTCGCGGCCAGCATCGCAGGCGTTGACGATGTCGGAGACGTCCTTGCGTTTTGCGAGCTTGAGGACCTGCTTGAGGCGGGCCTCGGAATCCGGGATGGGATCGAGATCAAATTTTTCCGGGATGGCGGGTAGCACCGAGAAATTCCACGGGAGTTTCTTGCCATTCGGGCCCATCGGCATGCGCAGCTCGACGAGGTGGCCGACGGCGGAAGTGATGACGGCGGTGTCATTTTCAAAGAAAACATCGCGGCCGGAGCCGGATTTTTCGAACTTGCCGAGCGGCTTCGCGAGCACGCGGGCGAGATCGGTCATGACGCTGGGTTTCTCTGCGATGATGAGTGTTTTTCCCATGGTGGAAGGGGCCGTTAAGCGGCTCTGGGCTGAGGGACTAGGCTGGGAAGGGGGGACTTTGCAAGCGGATTGGTGAGATTTGGTGATTTTTGGAGGAGAAGGGTGAGGTTTGGCGCTTGATCGATGGCCTGGTGCCGGAGCATTCTTTGCGCGAGCATGAAGGATCAAATCGAAGAACTCGAACGCTGGGGGGCGGATGTGATCTTCGGGAGGGCCAAGGGCTTCCGGGCGACGCTGATGCGTTTCCTGATGCGCGCGCTGTCAGGGGTTTTCCGGGTGATCGTGCAAATCCGGCTGTGGCGCTACCGCAGCGGCGCGCGGCCTCAGGCCTACTTGGGCACGGTGGTGGTGGCGATCGGGAACATCACGGTGGGTGGAACGGGAAAAACCCCGGTGGTGGAGCTGATGGCAAGGTCCCTGCGGGATCGCGGGAGGAAAGTGGCGATTCTCTCGCGTGGTTATAAGAGCAAGAAACTCGAGCGCACCCAAAAATGGCCAAGTCTTAATGGTGGGAACGTGCCTGAAGAACAAATGCCCAAGCTGGTTTCCACGGGCACAGCGATTTTACTCGATTCGAAATACGCGGGGGACGAGCCATTCATGCTGGCGAGGAACCTGGATGGCGTGGCGGTGGTGGTGGATAAGAACCGGGTGAAGAGCGGGCGCTTTGCGATCCGCGAATTGGCGAGCGATACGATTTTGTTAGATGACGGGATGCAATACCTGGATCTTGCGCATTCCATGGATGTGACCCTCGTGGATTCTGGCGCGCCTTTCGGCACCGAGGCGCTGCTGCCGCGTGGCACATTGCGCGAGCCACCGAAAAACCTCAGGCGTGCGAGCTATATCCTGATCACCAAATGCAATGGCTCATCTAACGACGCGTTGATCGCCCGCATCCGCCGCTACAATCGCACGGCGGAAATCATCGAGTGCACCCACGGCCCGATTTATCTGGAGAATGTGTTCACCCGTGAGCGGAAACCGTTGGATTTCCTCAAAGACAAATGGACCGGTGCCATCAGCGCGATCGCGGTGCCGGAAGCGTTTGAGGGATCGTTGGAAAAACTCGGCGCACGGGTGGAAATCCGGCGGCGTTTTTCCGACCATTATCGATTCTCCAAGCGCGAGGTGGAAAAGTTCATGCAGCGCTGCGTGGAGCGGGACATGGAGCTGATCGTGACGACCGAGAAGGATGCGGTGCGTTTCCCTCGCCCCGCTTCGGTGGATGTGCCGGTGTATTTCCTGCGGATCGAGGTGGAGATTCTCAAAGGGCGGGAAATCTGGGATGGGTTGATTGAAAGGATCTGCAATCCGCCGCCCGCTTTTGATTCCGTGTTGCGGAACAGGCCTGCCTATCGCCCGTGAGTTTTCCGAAAGATCGGCGGGGAAAAATTCGTTAGGTGAGGATGTTTAAAACCTGCATTGCCCTCGGCCTGCTCAGCGTGGCCGCCTACGCTGAAGATCCCACGGCGAAGATCGCTTTGCCGAAGGGACCCGAGCTGAAGCTAGGCAAGGACTCCATGCCGAATAAACGAGTGGATCCCGGCACCATGACGGAGCACGTCTGGAAAGATTCCAAAGTTTTCCCCGGCACCATCCGCCAATACTTTGTTTATACTCCCGCCAAGCTGGATCGTTCGAAACCCGCTGCGGTGATGGTTTTCCAGGACGGCCACGCTTACATGAATCCGAAAGGCGACTTTCGGGCGACGGTGGTGATGGATAATCTGATCGCGGCCAAAGATATCCCACCGATGATTGCCATTTTCATCAATCCCGGAGATATGGCATCCGAGCTGCCCAAAGAACCATGGAAAGCGAGCAACCGCAGCGTGGAGTATGACACTCTATCAGATGCCTACGCCCGGTTTTTGTTGGAGGAAATCCTGCCGGAAGTGGCAAAGACCCATCATTTGACAAGCGATCCCGAGCAACGGGCGATCTGCGGCATGAGTTCCGGCGGCATCTGCGCGTGGACGGTGGCATGGCAGAGGCCGGATGCGTTCCGCAAGGTGGTTTCCCAAATCGGCAGCTTCACCAATATCCGTGGTGGCGATGTTTATCCAGGGATGATCCGCAAGACCCCGCCGAAGCCGATCCGCGGATTTTTCCAAGACGGGATCAATGATCTCGACAACCCTCACGGCTCATGGCCTCTGGGGAACATGCAAATGCAAGCGGCGCTCAAATTCGCCAAGTATGATCACCGCTACGTCTGGACGCAGGGTGCGCATTCCGGCAAGGACGGCGGCACGATGTTTCCCGAAACCCTGCGCTGGCTGTGGCGGAAATAGCCCTCGCCTTCGCCTAACTTTTTTGCTTGAGCGCGTGGTGGACGAGGATGGCGGCGTAGGCATCGTTCGCGGCGTAGATGAGCTGCTCTTCGGTCAGGACGCGGTTGGACCAATTGGTGGTGGTGATGCGCTTGGATTTTTGCAGGCGGCGCTCGAATAAAATAGCGATGGCGGATTTTGCGCCGACGGGGTTTCGATAACCGAGACGCTTGAATGAATGATCGAGATCCACAATCGAGTTGGGCCGGATCCGGAAGCGCTCCCAGATCTGGCCGAGATCGCCGCGCAAGCCGAAACCGATTTTCTGAATCCGCGCGGATTCCAACAATCTAGCGATTATGGGTTGGGACTCCTCCACATGCGCTTGGAAAACGTAAGCATGGTGGATGGTGGAAAACTGCAGGACGTGAGGGCCTTCGGATTTCTCACCCTTGCGGAAGGTGGGTCTGGATTCCGTATCGAAGCCGACCTCCGCCGCGTGGGCGAGGTGCTCGAAGGCGGCCTCCGCCTGGCTCGCGGAGGTGACGAGCGAGATGTGCTCCATGCCCAGCCCATCGAACGCTCCTAGCGCGGCGATTTGATCCTTGCTGGGAGGTGAGTTGGAATGGAATATGGTAGAGCGATGTTCAAGCACGTCTCAAGACTCCACATGGATTGCGGTGAGAGCAAGACTGCGATGAAATTAAATTTTCCATCAGGCCGAATACTTATCACCTCGCATCACTTCCACATCCGCGGAATAAACAATGATGGACCAATCTTCGAAGTATTTGCCGCCGATCTCCTCCATGATCGCATTTGCCACCTCGGGCTTTACAAGGGTATCGATCTGCACGTTGCTGCCTTCCCACTCGGAAGCGCGGAGGCCGCGTGAGCCTTCGCCATCGACGGAGCACAACGTCCAGCCAGAGGCACCGTGTTTTTTGAGGAGCTTGATCAACTCCTCTTGTAGGACGCGCTCGGCGATGACGGTGACTTTGCGGAGGTGAATTTTTAGAGCCATTTTGCGAAGAGGATGGAGAGTTTCTGAAAGAGCGGGATGCCGAATGCGAGATTGAAGGGAAAGGTGATGCCGAGTGCGAGGGTGAGGTAGAATGATGGATTCGCCTTGGGCAAAGCCACCCGCACGGCAGCGGGGGCGGCGATGTAGGAGGCGCTGCCAGCCATCGCACCGAGGACGGCGGCACCGCCGGTGGACATTCCGATGAGTGTGGCACCGAAGACTCCGAGGGCGCCATGCAAGACAGGGATCACACATC
>JBBRIB010000324.1:0-4145 GCA_038221745.1 Verrucomicrobiales bacterium | reverse complement strand
AAGCGCCGTGCCGATGCCGGCCGCACCAACCACTGGAAAAAAGCCATTGTCCGCCTCAAGGAAGGCGAATCCCTCGATCTCGTCTAAGCGCCCGAAACCGCTTCTTCCCACGTAACCATTCACCGTTCCGATTGTCATGCCACTGAAAACTTTCAAGCCAATCACACCCTCAGCCCGCTACAAGAATCTCCCGTCCTTCGACGAGATTACCAAAAGCAAGCCTGAGAAAAGCCTCCTTACCCCGCTCAAGCGCAGCGGTGGTCGCAACAACACCGGTCGTATCACCACCCGTCACATCGGTGGAGGCCACAAGCGCCACTATCGTTTGATCGACTTCAAGCGCGGCAAGCACGATGCACCCGCCACCGTCGTCGGCATCGAATACGATCCGAACCGCACCTGCCGCATCGCCCTCATCCAGTATGAAGACGGCCAGAAGTCCTACATCCTCGCCCCTCTCGGCCTCGAAGTTGGAACCACCGTCGTCGCCGGCGCAAACGTCGCTCCCAAGACTGGAAATGCCATGCCGCTCAGCGCCGTGCCACTCGGAACTTCCATCCACAACATCGAGCTCATCCCGGGCAATGGCGGCAAAGTCGCCCGCGCCGCCGGTCAACTCGCCATCCTTTCCAACCGCGACGGCGGCTGGGCACTCGTCAAGATGCCTTCCGGTGAAATCCGCCGCTTCAACGATCGTTGCTTCTGCACCATCGGCCAGGTCGGAAATCGCGATCACATGAACGAAACTTCCGGCAAGGCTGGCCGCACCCGCTGGCAAGGCGTTCGCCCGACTGTCCGCGGTATGACGATGAATCCCGTTGACCACCCGAACGGTGGTGGCGAAGGCAAATCGAAATCCGGTGGTGGTCGTCAGCACCTTCTCAGCCCATGGGGCCACGCCAAGGGCCAGAAGACCCGCAACAAGCGCAAGACCACCAGCGTCTTCATTGTCGAGTCCCGCCACAAAGCCAAGCGCAAGTAATCCGCTATCATCTGAAATCTCAAATCTGAAATCTCAAATTTCCTATGCCACGTTCCCTCAAGAAAGGCCCATACGTCGATCAAAAGCTCCTCGCCAAGATTGATGCCGTCGCCGAAGCCGGTTCCGACCGCAAGCCCATCAAAACATGGAGCCGCAAGTCCATGATCACGCCTGACTTCGTCAGCCACAACTTCGCAGTCCATAACGGCAAGACCTTCGTCCCCGTTTATGTCACCGAAAACATGGTCGGCCACAAACTCGGCGAATTCTCACCGACGCGTCTGTTCAAGACCCACGGCGGTATCGGTAAAAAGTGATTTCCTTCTCCTTCCTCTCCACGCCCATGCGCACCACCTTCCATCTCAAAGCACTTGCCGCCGCCCTCGGGCTGTTGGCCGCTGCCTCGGTGGCTGGAGCGCAGGACGCATCCGTCGGGGAACTCCAGGAAATCATCACCGAACTCCAGTCCCAGAACCAAGTCCTCCAGCGTGGCCTCGCCGAAGCGAACCGCGGCGAGAAGCAAGCCACCGAGCAGCTCGCCCAAGTCCGCCAACGTCTCGAAGCCCTCGGGAAAAACCTCCTTGATGGTGGCGATGATCGCCTCGTCCAGGCGGCCAGCGATCTTCAGATCGCCAACGAACGCCTCGGTAAATTGGAAGCCTCCATCTCACCTGCCATCGCAGCCATCAACGAGTGTCTCCGTCTGGCGGTCGTCTCGGATCCTGCGGCGAGACTTCGTGTGGAAACTTCACTAAGAGAGCTTGACGCAGTCCTCGGACTACGCCAGAAGCCCCGCCCCGATGTGCGCGCCGGTTCACTCCAGCAAGCGGACATCGTCAGTATCGATCAAGAAAGTGGTATGTTGGTTCTTAACCTCGGCGAAAGCCAGGGAGCCAAAATCGGCATGACCTTTCGCCTCACCCGCGGGCAGCAGCCCTACGGAAAAGCCATTTTAGCAGACGTCCGCAAGGCCGTCAGCGGCGCCTTCATCGAGCATCTCGATGATGTCACCGCTTCTCCCATCCCCGGCGATCTCGCCGTCCTCGAAACACAAGCCTCAGCTCAGTAAACACTCACCGTCCGTCCTTCCATGGAAGTCAAAAGCACCACCAAATTCGTTCGTCTCTCGCCTAAAAAAGCGCGTGATGTCGCCCGTGAAATTCAAGGCCTACCCGTCTCCAGCGCCCTCGATATTTTGACGTTCACTCCCAAGAAAGCCGCACAGCTCATTGGCAAGACTCTCAAAACCGCCATCGCGGATGCTGAGAACAACTTCTCACTCGACACCGGCACCCTCATCATCAAGGAAGCCGTCATCGGGGCAGGCCCTACTCTCCGCCGCTTCAAGCCACGGGCCAAAGGCTCCGCCGGCCCCATCCTCAAGCGCACCAGCCACATCTCCATCACTCTCGTCGGCTCCGCCCCCGAGAAAAAAAAGAAAGTCGCCCGCAAGGCCGCTACCAAGAAAATCGAAGACGCTCCTGCTGCCGCTGCCGCCGAAGCCTGATTCCCTCTCATCTAATCTCATTCCTCACCGACCATGGGCCAAAAAGTAAATCCGATCGCATTCCGCCTCGCCGTCAACAAAGACTGGCGCTCGAAATGGTATGCCAAAGGCAAAGACTACACCAACAAGCTCCACGAAGATCTCGCGATCCGTGGTTACCTTAAAAACAAGCTCGTCAACGCAGGTCTCGCCCGCGTCATCATCGAGCGTGCTTGGAACAGCGTCCGCGTCACCCTTCACACCTCACGCCCCGGCCTCATCATCGGTCGCCAAGGCAAGGAAATCGAAGTCATGACCAAGGAGATCGCCGATCTTTGCAAAGGTGCCCAGGTCAAGATCGACATCATCGAGATCCGCAAGCCTGAGCTTGACGCACAATTGGTCGCCGAGCAGATCGCCGTCCAACTCGAGCGCCGTATCAGCTTCCGCCGCGCCATGAAACGCGCCCTTCAGACCGCCATGGAATTCGGTGCCGATGGCATCCGCCTCCGTTGCGCCGGTCGCCTCGGTGGTGCGGACATCGCCCGTTCCGAAAGCTACCGCGAAGGCAAGGTGCCACTCCAGACTCTTCGTGTTCCTCTCGACTACGGCTTCGCCGAAGCCCGCACCCTCTACGGCATCATCGGTGTCAAAGCATGGGTAAACAAAAAGGAAGACGACGGCAAACAACAACCCCAACAAGGCGGTCGCAACGACCGTGGTGACCGCGGCGATCGTGGCAACCGGGGTGGTGGTGATCGCGGAGGCGATCGTCGCCCGCAAAACCGCAACTGATCATTCAATTTTCACAAATCTAAATTCTAACAATTCCAGGAGGACCGAGTCATGCCTTTGATGCCCAAACGAACCAAGTTCCGCAAGAGCCACCGCGGAAGCCGCGCCGGGAATGCCCAGCGGGGAACCACCGTCGCCTTCGGTGACTTCGGACTGCAAACCCTCGACCGCGGATGGATGACCAACCGCCAGATCGAAGCTTGCCGGATCGCGATTAACCGCTCTCTTAAACGGAAAGGGAAAGTCTGGATCCGGATTTTCCCACACAAGTCCATCACCTCACGTCCTCCTGAAACACGGATGGGTAAAGGGAAAGGTGCTGTCGAAGGATGGGTAGCCGTCATCCGCCCTGGTAACATGCTCTTCGAAATCGGCGGTGTGCCCGAATCCGCTGCCAAGGAAGCCATGCGCCTCGCCTCATACAAGCTCGGCATCCGCACCCGCCTCGTCACCCGCAATCCGCACGCCTGATCCGTTTCGATCAATCAATCATACATCCGTCTGAACCATGGCCAAAAACAAAGCCAAAAAAGAGCCGCTTAAACTCACCCCTGCTGAGATCATTCTCCGCCTGCGCGAACTCAAGCAGGAAGCTCTTAACCTTCGTCTCCAGAAAGCCACCGGCTCGCTGGAAAACTCCGCTCGCATCCGCACGGTGCGCCGCGAAACCGCTCGCGTCCTCACCGCCCAAACCGCGCTGAACAACGCTTAATCCACGCCACCACGCCTAACACCACCACTTATGAGCGAGACTCCTCAGGACACTCAGATCCAACTCCGTAAAACACGCGTCGGCGTCGTCATTTCCGATAAAATGGACAAAACCATCGTCGTCGAGCACGTTGCCCGCGTGCCCCACCCGAAGTTCAATAAAATCGTCAA
>JBBRIB010000323.1:0-4152 GCA_038221745.1 Verrucomicrobiales bacterium | reverse complement strand
CCGCTGGTGAAATTTCGCGGATTTTCATCAGCGGCAGCAGTGCGAATCCACAACATACTGCAAACCCGGTAATTGTCGTCTGCATGGCGGTTTTCCACTCCGGCGAAGGACTCACCGAGATCGGCAACTCACCTTGGAAAGCCGCCAGCAGCCCCATTTGCATCGCGATCCCGAGGCCCCCGCCCAGCAGCGCACCGAACAATCCCAACGCCAGCGCCTGCGCGAAATAAATCCCGAATGCCAGATGCCCCGGGCACCCGAGGCAGCGCAGGATCGCAATCGTCGGAATGCGCCGCGTCACGTGCGCATGCACCGCGCCTGCCACCCCGATCGCCCCCAGCGCCAGCGATGCCAGCGCGATCAGACCGAGGAATTGTTGGAAATTTGCCAGCGCGTCGCCCAGATTCTCGCGCCTGTCTTCCGGGGTTTCCAACTGCCACGGCCTGTCGGGATAATCCTTGCGGACCTTGTCCTTCAGCTCGCTCGAAGCCGGGCCGTTCGGAATCTCAAGATACACCTGATAGGATGCCATGCTGTTCTTTCCTAACAGACCACTGCGCTCGATGTCAGCCAGCCGGACATAGACCTCCGGCGCGAAGCCACTGAAGCGGTTGCCGCGCGGCGCGGGCTTGTCCACCACTCCGACAATCTCCAATCGGATCCCGCCCAGCTCCACCTCATCGCCGATCTTCGCTGCGAACTGATCGAGCATCGCCGGTTCCACCAGCACGCCGCCTTCGTCCCGCAGCTTCGTCCAGGCATCCGCCGGCCGCGTCTCCACCTTTCCGTAATACGGATAATCTCCCGCGATTCCGCGCACCTGCATCAGACGTGCGCCCCCACCCGGCAGGAAACGCATCATTGAGGGAAAACTTGTCTCACGACTGTAGCGGCTCGCCATTCCCGCCAGCCTGCTCACCTCGTCGCTGTTGATTTCACTCCGGGAAGAAACCCGCAGATCCGAGCCCAGCAGCGCCTTCGCCTCCGAGCCGATGCCCCGCTCGACACTTGCCTTCAGCGAGTGGATCGCCGTCAGCGCCGCCACCCCGGAAACGATCGCCAGCGAAAAAATCACCAGCCTCACCCTCTGGGACCGGCTGTCCCGCCACGCCATCCTCCACACCCATGGATGGAACAAAGCCGTCCACAAACTGCGTGGTAACGCCTTGCTTTTAGACGAGGGCATTCTCCTCCTCCGAGACAATGGTTCCCCCGCTCATCGTCACCACCCGGCGCGCCTTCGCCGCCAGCGCGGGATCATGCGTCACCAGCACCAGCGCCGTCCCCGCCTCGCGGTTCAGACGGAAAAGCATTTCAACAATCGGCCCGCTCGTCCCGGCATCCAGATTGCCCGTCGGCTCGTCGGCGAAAAGGATCTTGGGCCGGTGGATGAATGCACGCGCCAGCGCCACCCGCTGCTGCTCGCCTCCAGAAAGTTGCAGCGGATAGTGATCGAGCCGATCACCCAGACCAACCTCCGTCAACAATCGCTCCGCCTCCGCCTGTATTTCCCTCCCGGATTCCCCACGCAGCTCCAGCGGCACCAACACATTTTCGAGGGCTGTCAGCGTCGGGATCAATTGGAAACTCTGGAAAACAAAGCCCACCAACTTGTTCCGCAGTGCCGCCCGCGCATCCTGATCCAGCGTTTCGATGGCCATCCCATCCAGCTCCACCGATCCCGCACTCGCATCGTCCAGCCCCGCACAAAGCCCCAGCAAGGTAGTCTTGCCACTCCCCGAGGGGCCGACGATCGCCAACGTATCCCCCGCCTCCAGGCTCAGGCTCACGTCTTTTAACACCGTCAAATCATGGCTCGCGGTCTGATGGACTTTGCGCAGTCCGGACACCTTGAGAATGGGCCGGTTGACAGCGCCCGAAGCGGATTCTAGACTGGCGGACGATGGGGATGACATTTCTGAGAAAATTGATGTTAGGGCTGCTGCTCACCACGAGCGCCGCACTATTGGCCGAAGAATCCCCGAATGCAAATGATACGGCCAAGCGCATCGTCATCCTCGGCGATAGCATCACCGCCGGCTACGGACTCGATCCGGCAGAAGCCTACCCAGCCCTCCTCCAGGGGAAAATCACCGCCGCCCATCTCCCCTACACCATCGCCAACGCCGGAGTCAGCGGCGACACCACCGCCGGCGGCCTCCGCCGAATCGATTGGGCCATGGGAAAAGGCGCGGATGTTCTCATCATCGCCCTCGGCGGCAACGATGGCCTGCGCGGCATTTCCCCCGAGGAAACCAAGAAGAACCTGCTCGGCATCATCGAAAAAGCCCGCGCCAAAAACCCCGCAATCAAGATCCTCCTCGCTGGCATGCAGATGCCCGACACCATGGGCCTCGACTATACCACCCGCTTCAAAGCCGTTTTCCCCGAAGCCGCCAACGAATCCAAATCCACCCTCATCCCCTACCTCCTCGAAGGCATCGGCGGGAACGAGAAACTCAACCAACCCGACGGCATCCACCCAACCCCCCAAGGCCAGCAAAAAGTCGCGGAGATTGTCTGGAAAATCCTTGCACCGGTGATCAGGTCGTAACCTGCAGCTTCGTCATTGCCACGCCGGGCAGCATAGGGTTTCACCCCATGGAAAATTCCAGTTCCATCGTCTAATCTACTACTATCAATTGTCAGAAGGTGTCTTCTTCACGGTCTGAAAATTCAATTGAAACCCGAACATCAAAACATCATGAAATATACAAAATTGATCATCATTGCATTCCCACTTCTTTTTTCCGTGGGCTGCGATCAGCAAAAGACGGCGATAGAGGATCGCAAGGATGAGACCCAGAACGCGATTGAAGATCGCAAGGATGGCGTGGAGAATGCTGCCGAGGCGGCGAAAGACCAAGCCGATTCCATCGCAGAGATCGACAAGGCAAACATCGAAGCAAACAAGGAATCAATCCAGGCCCAGCTCGAAGCAGACAAGCGGAAGGCCGAAGCGGCAGCAGAAGCTGAAAAAGCCAAAGTCGATGCCGAAAACAAGTAAGTTTGTCTGTTAGACTGGCCCCCCGCTGATTTGGAAGAATCCACACTTGCCTAGCGGGTGGGCAGATCAGTGGGGGATGGGCAGCCGCAAAAATACGTGGCGAGCATTTGTCCCTTTATTTCCCGAATATTGTTGGCTCGTCGTGAGGTTCTTGTATCACTCGGGGTGACATGCATCGGGTTACCTTTCTCGCACTCGCCATTCTCTCTAACATTTTCGCTTCCGCAGCTGAAAGAGACACACGTTGTTTTGAGATGCGCGTCTATTCCGCCGCATCCGGGAAACTCGACGAATTGCAGGATCGATTTCGCGATCATACGACGAAACTTTTTTCCAAGCACGGAATGACGAATCTCGGCTATTGGACTCCAGCCGAAAATAACGACAGCAAATTGGTTTTTGTGCTCGGATATCGAAATCGTGAAGCGCGGGATGCGTCGTGGAAAAACTTTATGTCGGACCCGGAATGGCAGGCCGTGCAGAAAGCAAGCGAGGCGAACGGCAAGCTCGTGGCGAAAGTGGATAGCACTTTCATGGAGGCGACGGATTTTTCACCCGAAATAATCGTTTCGTCCGCCGCACCACGCTTATTTGAACTGCGCACTTACACGGCGACTCCAGGGAATCTGGAAAAGCTAAACGCACGTTTCCGCGACCACACCAAAACTCTGTTTGCGAAGCATGGAATGACAAATCTTTTCTACTGGAACCTCCAGCCCGGCCAACCGGGAACGGACAATACACTCATCTATCTGCTCGCACACAAGGATACTGAAACGATGGCAGCGTCATTCAAAGCGTTTCGTGCGGATCCGTTGTGGATCGGCGTGAGGGAGGCATCTGAAAAGGCCGCCGGCGGCTCGTTGACGGTCGCGGACGGAGTGAAGTCTGTGCTGTTGAACGCCACGGATTATTCCGAGACGAAATGAGAACGGATACGTTGTACCAACATGGTCTCGTCTCTCGATTTCCTAGTGCGCGATTGGTCATCTTCGAATCAACATTCAACAACTGTCCATCCTATCCCGAGTGAGGATGCTTCGAACGGGTTGACCTGAATCTGCGCATCAATTTTCTGCGGCATGAAAAGTTTGCGCGGCATTGAAAAATCCATCGGCAATTTTCTGGTCGCCTTGTATGTAGGG
>JBBRIB010000322.1:0-4189 GCA_038221745.1 Verrucomicrobiales bacterium | reverse complement strand
GGTGAGGGCGATGGCAAGGGCACCAAGGATCAGGTGAAAGCGAGGTTTCATGGATGGGATGTTAGAGATAGTCACTCTGGCTGAAGGTCAGCGCATCGCGCCACGCCCAATTCCGGCGGCCTCTTTCGAAGAGATTGAACTCAGGGAAACGCCACTGGCGGAGAGAAATCGCGGTGCCAAACGTTTGCACATCCGGGTAGTTAAAATCCCCATTGAGCGGATTGAAGCCGCGGGTCATCATGATGATGCCGCTGGTGGCCGAGTAAAATGGCTTGGCCCAGAATTCGAAGCTCATGCTGCCGGAGCGGGAGAAGGAATTGTTCGTGATGCGGCTGATGCCGAGTTCCGCATCCTGATAGAAGTTTCTCCCAAGATTCGAATAGCGGCCGGATTGCCCGGCTCCCCTGCGGAGGAAGAATTCAGAGTTGCCGAGTTCGTAGTAGCCGGTGCCGTCCAGTGTGAGATCGGCAGCGGAGGCCTGAGGGGTGGTTCCTGAAATGCCGATGAGCAGTGAGGAAGCGGCGATGAGCGAGTTTGCGATTGTTTTCATAGGTTGAGGCGCGGTGATGGATGCACCCTTGTGGCCAGTTAGGACGCAAGGGCCTTGCGCCTATTCAAAAAAATTTCACCGAGTCTTTCTGGCACCTGTGCATGATTCCTGCTTACTCTCCCGCCAGAGATGACGAATCGCGAACAAGAACGGCTGGCCGAGGGCAAAGACGGGGCGAGGCAATGGCGGCGCTGGGGGCCATTCCTCAGCGAGCGCCAGTGGGGCACCGTGCGCGAGGATTACTCGGACCATGGCAATAGCTGGGCAAGTTTCCCCCATGATCACGCCCGCCGCCGCGCCTATCGCTGGGGGGAGGATGGGCTTCAGGGATGGTCGGACCGCCAGTGCCGCATGTGCTTCGCGCCGGCGCTCTGGAACGGGCAGGACACCATTCTCAAAGAGCGCCTCTTCGGACTCGGCGGGAACGAAGGAAATCACGGGGAGGATGTGAAAGAATGTTATTATTATCTGGATTCCACGCCCAGCCATTCTTATACCAAAGCACTCTACAAGTACCCGCACGGCACCTTTCCCTATACCGCCATCCGTGAAAAAAACCAGCAACTCGGGCGCACCGGCCCGGAGCTTGAACTCGCGGATATGGGTATGTTTGATGACGGGCGCTACTTCGACGTGATCCAGGAAGTGGCCAAGCGTTCGCCGGAAGATATGCTTTGGCGGATCACCGTGACCAACCGTGGTCCCGCATCCGCCCCCATCCACATCCTGCCCACCCTATGGTTCCGCAATATATGGAGCTGGGATAACAACCGCGAAAACCCCATCACCAAGCCCCGGATCACTGTTGATGGGACCACCCTGAAAGCCACCCATGAAGCGCTGGGTGACTATCAATTCATGGTGGACTCTCCCGGCTCCCGCAAGAAGGTGCCCTGGTTGTTTACGGAGAATGAAACCAATTTCAAAAGCGTCCTGGGCACCGCAAATGCCAGCCCTTATGTGAAAGATGCCTTCCATCGTTATTTGATCCATGGCGAAAAGGACGCGGTCTCGCCCAAAGCGAATGGAACCAAGGCCGCCGCGCATTTCCAATTCATCGTGCCGGCAGGGAAATCCATCACGATCCGCTGCCGCCTTCATTCGACCAATGAATCCAACGGACTTTCCAAGTTCGAGCAATTCGATGAAACCTTCGCCGAGCGGATCTCCGAGTGTGATGAGTTTTACGAAGGGGCCATCCCCAAAGATATATCGAAAGACGAGCGCCTCATCTGCCGCCAGGGCTATGCGGGTTTGTTATGGACCAAGCAGTTCTTCTACTACGTCGTCGATGATTGGCTAAAGGGAGAAATAGGTGAGCCTGCGTTAGATTCACGGCTGCGCGGCAGAAATGCGGATTGGTCCCACTTTTATGCCCGAGACATACTTTCCATGCCGGACAAGTGGGAGTACCCATGGTTTGCGGCGTGGGATACGGCCTTCCACATGATTCCCTTTTCTGCGGTGGACCCCGGTTTTGCAAAGAGCCAGCTTTTGCTTCTCCTGCGTGAGTGGTATATGCACCCGAACGGCCAACTGCCTGCTTACGAATGGAATTTCTCGGATGTGAATCCACCGGTCCATGCCTGGGCCGTCTGGCGGGTTTATAAAATTTCAGATAAAAAAGGCCAACGCGATTTATTGTTTCTCGAACGCGCTTTCCAAAAACTCCTGCTCAATTTCACCTGGTGGGTGAACCGCAAGGACATCGAGGGGCGCCACGTCTTCGGCGGTGGTTTCCTCGGCCTCGACAACATCGGAGTCTTTGACCGTTCCCACGCCCTGCCCGGCGGCGGGCGGCTCAATCAGGCGGACGGCACCGCATGGATGGCCTCGTTCTGCCTCACCATGTTATCGATGGCGCTTGAACTTGCCTTGGAAAAGCCCGCCTACGAAGACATTGCCTCGAAATTCTTCGAACACTTTGTGAACATCTGCGATGCCATCAACTCCCTCGGCGGCACCGGGCTGTGGGACAATGAAGATGGCTTCTATTACGACCAACTCATCATTAACCACAAAGAACCCATCCCCTTGCGCATCCGCTCGCTCGTGGGCCTGCTGCCGATGTGCTCCGTCACCGTGCTGAAGCAGAAAACCATCGATGCCCTGCCCGCTTTCCGCAAGCGGATGGATTGGTTTCTCACCAACCGACCGGATCTTCTCAAATATATCACGGTGCGGCGCATGGAAGGTTATAAAAACCCGGGCCGTTGTTTATTGGCTATTCCTTCGGAGGCACGCTTGCGCAAGAGCCTGAGTTATATGCTCGATCCCAAGGAATTTCTCTCGAACTTCGGCATCCGCTCGCTGAGCAAAGCCCATGGCGAGAAGCCCTTCGTCTTCGTGCATGGCGGCCAACGCCATGAAGTCCCCTACACACCGGGCGAGGCCACCACGGACATGTTCGGTGGAAACTCGAACTGGCGCGGGCCGATTTGGTTCCCCATCAATTTCCTGATTATCGAGGCCCTTGAGCGATACTATTATTTCTACGGCGAAACCTTCCGCATCGAATACCCGACCGGCTCCGGTAATCAGGCGACTTTGTTGGAGGTGGCGATTGATCTTTGTGATCGCCTCATCTCGCTCTTCCTGCCGGATGAAAAAGGCTACCGCCCCTGCTTCGGAGATGCCTTCCGTTATGCGGATGTGGAGCACTGGCAGGATCTCCTGCTTTTCCACGAATACTTCCACGCTGAAACCGGCGAGGGCCTCGGGGCTTCCCACCAAACCGGATGGACCGCCCTCGTCGTGCGCCTTGTGAGAGAGCGGCGGGAAAAACTGATGCGGACGAGCCTGGAAAACGGCTGAATGTTTTATCCAGCAGGCATGAACAACAGGCAGATCGGATTCGGGGCGGCGACGGTGTGGGTAGGCGCGGCCAGCAGTCCGGTGACTGTATCGATTCCAAGCACGCTGATGGTGTTGGAATTCTGATGGGCGCAGAGCAGCCACTTGCCGCTTGGATCGATTTTAAAATGGCGTGGTGTTTTACCACCACAAGGCGCGTGCTGGATCAATGTCAGCGCGCCCGTATCCGCGTTCCGCTGAAAGACGGCGATGGAGTCGTGGCCGCGGTTTGAAGCATAGACAAATTTTCCGTTAGGATGCACTTCGATCTCCGCAGTCGTGCTTTTCTCGGTGAAATCCTTCGGCAAGGTAGGCACGGTGGCGAGTGCGGTAAGTTTTCCTTCATTGTAGCTCGCAGGAAGCACGGTGCTATCGAGTTCATTGATGACGTAGGCGTGTTTCTCATCGGGCGCAAAAGCCATGTGGCGTGGTCCTGCGCCGGGGGCCGTGGCAAGAGACGGAAGGGCCGCGCCCAGCTTGGAGGTGGTGGCATCGAACGGATAGATCAACACCTGATCCAGCCCGAGGTCTGGCACGAAGAGGTGTTTATTCGCCCGATCAAAGTAAACACCATGGGCGTGAGGGCCTTCCTGGCGGGATTTGTTAGGGCCGGATCCTTTGTTGGAAATCAAGGTGGCGATCTCACCCGGCTTGCCGTTTTCATCCAGCTTTACCGTTGAAATGGTTCCATCACCGTAATTCGCGATGGCCACCGTGGCACCCGTGGAATCCACCGCCAAGTGGCATGCGCCTTTCCCGCCGACGGATGCCTCGCCGATGAATTCC
>JBBRIB010000321.1:0-4207 GCA_038221745.1 Verrucomicrobiales bacterium | reverse complement strand
CAGGCTTTTTGTCCTGCATCCGCGCCACGCATCGGTCCAAAAACAGTCTTGGCATTTGGTTCGCAGTTGCTAGCGTCGTGCGCACCCATAAAATCCCATGGTCCTACGGACTTCCACCATCACATCCAACCTTTCGCGGTTTTTCTCCGCATCTCTCAAGAGATCACTCCTCGTTTGGCTGGGCATCACGCTCAGCGCCCATGCGGTGGTCATCGATTCAGGCGGACCCAACAACACCGCCCCTTCAGGTCAGCCCTATTTTGGGAATGTGGGAGTCTTGAATGGAGCCTCCGCCATCTATTTGAGCAATCAATGGGTGATGACCGCCAATCACGTCGCCGATTTTCTCCCTGGCTCGGTGTCCTTTGGCGGCACTTCCTATACCACGCAAGCCGGTAGCTGGCAGAGGCTCAATAATACCGGCCTCGGAATAGGTCTATCGACCTTGACGGATATCGTCCTTTTTCGCCTGACCTCTTCGCCGGGCCTGCCATCTTTGTCAGTTCGCACCTCGGCACCCACTGTGGGCAATAATGTAATGATGATCGGAAACGGTAAGACCCAGGCTGCCTCTCTCACCTATTGGAACGTTACAGTGGTACCGGGGCTCAACAATGATATGTGGGCTGAGGTGGCACCAACCACGTTCTTTAATCTCGCTGGTTTTAAAACCACCCAGACAAACCAAGTGCGTTGGGGACCCAATGAGGTAGACATCGCCGATGTCACGGTCAACGCGGGTTTTGGCGACGTCCACTCGTTTTCTACACTCTATGATGTGCGTCCCACTCCTCAGGCCCAAGGTGTGATTGGTGATTCCGGCGGGGCGACACTGTTCTTCAACGGCGCTTCATGGGAATTGTCAGGAATGATGCATGCGGTCAATGCCTATGACAATCAGCCTGCCTCCGCGATCCATGGTCAGTCCACTTTTCATGCAAACCTTTCCCTTTACGCCCCTCAGATCAACGCCATCCTGGCAACGGTGCCTGAGCCGGGATCGTTCATACTGCTGGGCTTTTCCACCCTTTTGATCCTTACAATAAGAATTCGGTGAGTGTGGATGATTCAAGGAAACCGTGGCCTGTGAGCTGCTGGAAGTTTCTTGCTACCAAAGATACCGCATGAAATCCCTCCGCGCTTTCCGAACATCCTCCGATTTACCGATTCAACGCCGTCTTAAAGGCCACGCGGGTAAATTCTTGATGAAATTGAAGCCGGAACTTTCTGCGGCGGTGAGAGCGTCTCCGTTCAGCACTTCTTGGTCTCAGAGTGGGAAACTGATTCGGAACGCCCTCCTGATTCGTGCGATTGAGACCCACGATCACGCGATGATCTGTGAGTTCCTTCGTGATTATTGGTCTTCAAGCGTCAGTGATGAGTTCTATGATGGCTTCGCCCACCGCTACGAAACGGTTTTCCTGGCGCATCATCAGGGAATCGTGGCGGAGGTCGCAAAGGTCATCGAGAAAACGGGTGCGGAGATCAATCAAGTCATCGAGATCGGCGCAGGTGATGGAAAGATCCTCGAACACTTCAGCAACCATTTGGAAGGAATCCCAATCTTCAAAGGGATGGATATCAATGCCGCCCAGATGGAGAACAACCGCATCAAACATGCGGAATCACCCCGATTGTCATTCCACCAAGGGGATGCCAGCGCATGGCTCGCGGCAGAAACCCGCCCCGGGACTTTGCTGTTAAGCAATGGTGGAGTGCTCGAATATTTCACGAGGGAAGACGTGCGTAAGATGTTTCAAAACCTGGGCACAAACGGTGCCCCTTGTCTGGTGGTTCTAACGGAAAGCATCGCCACCGATCACGATCTGAAGAACGAATCTGAAACCTATCCCTATGGTTTCGAACTCTCGCTTTCCCACAACTACGAAGCGCTGCTCAAGGAGGCTGGTTTCTCCATCGGGTTTATGAAAGATCGCCTCACAACACCTGAGGAATCAGAGATCGTCGGCCGCTGGATTCAGATTGTGGCGGTCCGGATGAAATAGAATCGTTGGATAATGGTTGAATTTTATGCTTAGAGATCACCGGCGGATGCGCTAGACCTCCGGCATGGATGAACTGACACGCGATCACGGACCGCAGCCGCTCGATGGGCTGATGGTGCGCTGGAATTTGACCAATCATGAATTGGTGGAGGTTTCTGACGAGCAACTGAATCACAAGCAGGTGCAAAGATCCCGCAAGGGCCGCCAGCTCACGCTGCACCTGATGCAGAAAATGATGCGGGCACTCAACGGGACCATCATGGCGAAACTCCCCAAGGAGGACCGCCCGAAATTCGCGCCCTACCCGCACAAGCATTTGTTCAACTATGCCAAAGGCCATGACGCCGCATGGGTGGACCCTAACGAAGACTTGATGCCCAAGTGAGCGCACCACGACCCAAGTGGACCATCGTCGGCCAAGGTCTCGCGGGAACTTGTCTGGCGTGGGTGCTTTGGTGGCGTGGAGAGAAATTTTCCCTGATCGACCGCGGCAGTGGCGGTAGCTCGCGGGTGGCCGCGGGAATGATCAATCCCATCACGGGAAAAAACTTCGAGCCGAGCTGGCGCATCGCGGAGTTCTTACCCGAGGCGCTTGGGTTCTTTGCGGAGGTGGAGAAAATGATCGTGCGGCAGCTTTGGTATCCATTCCCCGTGCTGCGCCTTGCCGAGTCTGAAAAGGAATGGACGAAGATTCTAACAAAGATTTCCAAGCCGGACGTGCTGCCATGGATTCGCGGCGAAGTTCCAGCGCCGCTTGGCTGGGCAGGTGCCATTGAGCTGGGTGGCGGCGGGCGCTTGGATGTTCTGGCATTCTTGGAAGGCTCCCGCGGGTTTTTCGCCAAGCAAGATTGTTATGAGGTAAGGGAAGTTTCCATCAGTGAGGCGAATTTGATCTGGTGTGATGGCGCTGTGGGCTTGATAACGGGAAAGTATGGTCCGCACCGCTGCGCCAAAGGAGAGGTTCTAACAATAAAAGCGGAGGCATGGGATGAGTCCCGCATCCGCGTGGGAGCGGGGGGCTGGCTGGTGCCGCTGGGAAACGGTTTGTTTAGAGCCGGCTCGACCTATGAGTGGAACGAACTCGATGATTCCCTAACAGAGGTTGGTAAACAAAGAGTGGAAACCATCTTGCGGAAACTCGGGGGGAATGATTTTGAGGGGGTAACCCATGAGGCCGGGATAAGACCGATTCTGCGCCGCAGCCAGCCTTTGATCGGACCATGGGAGGGCGGAGGGTGGATGCTGAACGCGCTTGGCTCGAAGGGCTCTCTCTACGCGCCGGGGATGGCGACCCGGCTTGCGGACTGGATGTTGGATGGCACCGAGCCTGAGCCTGAAGTGGACTTGCGCGTGTTTCTCCAGCAGAATCCAACATGATGAGTCCGTCCGAGTCCGAAGCCATGTTTCCGCCACGCCCGACGGCGCTGGTGCATCAGATTCTAGCAGGTTTATTGCATGAGGGTGATTGGGTGATCGATGCCACAGCGGGAAACGGGCATGATACGCATTTTCTAGCAGAATGCGTGGGTAGCAGCGGGCGGGTTCTTGCCTTTGATGTGCAGCCTGCGGCCATCGCGGCCTCGCGCTTGCGGATCATGCGGGCGGGCTTGGCGGAGCGCGTGGAGTTTTTTCAGGAATCCCATACACAGATCGAGCGGCATTTACCACAGGCTTGCGTTGCAGCGGTGTTGTTCAATCTAGGTTATCTTCCGGGCGAGGATCATGCTCTAACAACGGAAGTGACGGGCACGCTGGCGGCGCTTGAGGCGGCAGCCCGAGTCTTGAAAAATCCCGGCGGGGTAATTTCCGTAATCTGTTATCCGGGGCATCCTGCGGGGTTGATCGAAGCTGAGGCCGTGGAGGCGTGGATGGCAAAGCAAGCGACCCATGGCTGGCGGGTCGCGAAATACGGGGCGATCCATACCCGCCGACCTGCGCCGTTTTTGCTATTGGCCCGGAATGCGACCAACTATCTGTTAGCGCGAGGGCTAACGAGCCAAACAAACATCCTCGGCAATTGCTTCTTAATCTGAATTTGTCCTTGCCAGATGACGGTCATCCTTCCTCTCTGCGCTTATCCGCTCTCCGCGGACAAGAGCCAGATAGGATCTGCCCCCACCATCGCCCGCATCATCGGGGAGATCCCAAACGGGACACCGCCACCGCCAGAGCCTCCGAAGCCCGAGTTCATTGTGCCTGCC
>JBBRIB010000320.1:0-4214 GCA_038221745.1 Verrucomicrobiales bacterium | reverse complement strand
CCTTGAGGCTGCTGGTCAATTTTGAGATGCGACTTGCCATGGAATTTCGTCGGTAATGTTTCGGGGATTTTTCGGATCGATGCGCCTGCGGAAGATGCTAGCGCCTCGAACGGGTTTGACAAGGGGTTCAGGCAGTGAATCCAACTTTCCAGGGAAACCCTGCAGATTAATCACGAGACCGGCGGGAGAACATCTGGTGGAAGCGGGTGTCCCAAGCACCACTTCCGAAACCATCGCGGAAGTTGACACCGCTGTGGTCAGACCTTCCAATCCCCGCGCATGCATCCGCAAACGATTGCCTTGATTGAGATGGCCCTAGCCGAGGACATTGGCTCCGGCGATGTAAGCTCCGAGTTTTTTGTCCCGGCGGAGCGACTCGCACGGGCCTTCGTGGTCGCTCGTAAAGAAGGAGTGGTTTCCGGGGTGGAACTCGCCGCGCGGGTTTTCCGCGAAGTGGATGCCGGTTTGGAGGTCCAAGTTTTGATCAAGGATGGCAGCCGCATTTCCGCAGGAGCCATGCTCATCAAGGTGGCTGGTTCCGCCCGCTCCATCCTCACCGCAGAACGCACCGCCCTGAATTTCCTCCAACGCCTCAGTGGAGTAGCCAGCCTAACCGCCCTCTACGTGGAGCGGGTAAAAGGAACCCACGCCACAATTCTTGACACCCGGAAGACCACTCCGGGCTACAGGCTGCTGGAAAAGCAGGCGGTGCTCGACGGCGGCGGAACCAACCATCGCATCGGCCTCTATGATCGGGCCATGGTCAAAGACAACCACCTCGTGGCAGAAGGAAACATCGAGGCCCTCCAACATGCCATCGCCCGCCTTCATGAAGCCAAACCTGAAATCAAGGTGGAACTGGAGGCAGACCACCTCGCACAGGTGGAAAAATTTCTCAAGCTGGATGGAGTGGCCTACATTTTGCTAGATAATATGAGTCTGGAGGAACTTCGCAAGGCGTTGGACTTAAGGGGTGAGCGCCTCACTCCGCAGTTTGAAGCGAGCGGAGGCATCACGCTCGAAACCCTCCGAGCCATTGCAGAAACTGGTGTGGATTTCATCTCCGTAGGTGCCCTCACCCACTCGGCACCCGCGCTGGACATCGGCTTGGATTTCACCCCGGTGGATGCCTGATCGATGGCTAACGAAGATTTTAACTCAATGGCCGCACGCCTGCCGGATCCTTTCCGCTTGCTCGTCCGCGCACATTCCGGCTCCACCAATGATGAACTCCGCTTGCTGGCGGAAGCCGGCACTGAAGAAGGATTGGTCCTCCTCGCCGAAAATCAAACCGCAGGCCGCGGCAGGCGGGGTGCCGCTTGGTTTTCCTCTCCAGGCGAGTCCCTCGCATTTTCAGTTCTGCTGCGCCCCGAGGAGCCAAAGGCATGGTGGCCGAGGCTGGCCCTCGCTACCGGTCTCGCCGTCGCAGAAGCACTCGAATCCTTTGGCTTGGAGGCTGGGATCAAATGGCCCAATGATATTTGGATCCGCCAGCGCAAAGTGGCCGGAATCCTCGTGGAATCCGGAAAAGATTTCGTGATCATCGGCATTGGCCTGAACATAAACACACTCGCTTTTCCGCCAGAAATCGCCGAGGCCGCGACTTCATTACACCTTGAGGTAGGTCGTCCGTTTCTGCGCCCGGATGTCTTAGGTGTCATCCTTCATTGCCTTTCCTCCCGCCGATTCCAAATCGGCAGTGAATTTGGCGCGTTGCTCGATGCCGTGCGATTGCGCTGTGTCCTCACCGGCCACAGGGTTTCACTGCTTTCCTCAAATAGTTTGAAAATCGGCTGGGTCGAAGGGATCAGCTCCGCAGGCGAGTTGATTCTCCGCACCCAGAGTGGCATTGAACGTTTGATTCAGGCCGATGAAATCCGATTGCAGCCTCTTTGATTTCTCCTATCTCATCGGCCCGAAGCGTGCCAAAATCTCTTCATGAAATCCTGCCTGAGGCTCTCCATCTTTGCCAGCGCATGCTTTATGATAGCCGCCTGTGCCGCGTTTAAAAGCGGCAAGCCCGCTCAGGAAAAGACCAAAAAGCCTGAGACGACCTCGACGGCTCCACGCCTCGTCGGAAAAGTCGCCTCCATCCCAGCCGGTAAACGCTTCGTGTTGATTCAAAGTTTTGGAAAATGGAATATCGAAACTGGCAGTATTCTTACCTCACGCGGGGAAGATGAGCGTACGGCGAACCTTCTTGCCACAGGAGAATCACTCGGTGAGTTCGCAGCCGCCGATGTTCAATCCGGAACAATCGAAGTGGGTGATGGAGTTTATTCTCGCCATGTGCCAACGCCTCCACCCCCCACAGAAACTCCACAAGCCCCTGAAAACCAACAAATTGCCATTCCTGAGAATGTTCAAAAAAATAATTAACATTTCATGAATTCTTTCCTTCCTAGATGTCTTCAATTAGTGTATTTTAAAAATGTCCTGAGCAATAGCAGCCAGAATTAGAAATAAATTAATTTTAGACTTGATTAATATCCGGTAAACCGGGTAGCTTCTCTTTCGCAATGGCTGTGCCCCCTTACATGTCCCGAAACATGAACACTACAACCAGCCAAAATGAAAACAATGAACGCCACGGGCGCTTCGGAGCAATCCGACGCGGATCGTCTTGCTGACTTCGTACTCTTCACACAACGAAGCTGCATCCTCAACCTGTCAACAGAACTCAACAAAGGTAACATTTCGTTTCCGCAGTTCTTCCTCCTCACTTATCTATCCAGCGAAGAATATCTAACGATGTCCGACATTGCGAAGAAAATGGGCCACTCGACCGCCGCTGCCACCGGCTTAGTTGATCGGTTGGAAAAGCTGTCCTACGTTGAGCGTATGCACGCCGCTGAAGATCGCCGGAAAATCATGGTCCGCATCACCTCCAAAGGAATCGAACTCGTTTCGAAGATGCGCACTGAGATTTCCAACGATCTGGCGAACATACTTGCAGGTATGGATGAAGATCAGGCCGAAGCCGTCGAACATGCGAAACGGGCCATCGCTGGCCGCGCCATCGCATGAACCTCGGACTACGCCACTGAATAAACCATAATCCAGCTTGGCGAATCCTAAGCGCCTCCGTTACCTTCCCGTGGTGACGGAGGCATTCCCCTTTTTAGACCCCTTGAATGCGCTCTCCGGCATCCGTGCCGGGTGGATCGGGCGTGTCCCGGACTTGCCGCTCGCGGTAGATCGCGAGGAAGCGATGAAACTTTTGCGGTGTCACCATGCCGCAGCCATTCGAGACTTCGCCGGAGCCTCCGCATCTTGGGAGCGCGCCGAGCAGGTCCATGGCAACGCCGTGGCCGTAGTCCCCTCTGCGGCTACGATTCTCGCCCCGGATGGTTTGCCTATGGTGCCTCAGGTGGATGGTTTGATTACGAATCATCCCGACGTGGTTCTGGCCATTTACGTCGCAGATTGTGGTCCCATTTGGCTCGTTGATCGAAGAACCGGTGCCATCGGTCTTTTGCATTCCGGGCGGAAGGGCACGGAGGAAAACATTCTCGCAAATGCGCTCCGGGCAATGGCAGAGAATTTCGGCACCAAGCCTGAAGATGTCACCGCAGTCCTAGGCCCCTGCATCCGGCCCCCCGATTATGAGGTGGATTTCGCAACGCAAATCGCCGCGCAAGCCAATGAATCAGGCGTTGGAAATTACTCGGATTGTGGTTTAAACACCGCCTCCGATTTGCAGAGCCACTATAGCTACCGCCGCGAAATGGGTAGAACCGGTCGCATGATGGCGATGATCGTGAAGAAAAAAACTCCATGAACTCACTCAGTCTAAAAGCCCCGGCAAAGCTTAACTTTTCGCTCCGAGTGCTGGGTAAACGGGAGGATGGATTCCATGAAATCGAAACCCTGATGGTCAAATTGCCGGGGTTGGCGGATCGATTGGATTTCCAAGAGTCCGCTGATTTTTCATTTCAGT
Organism: Verrucomicrobiales bacterium; assembly: GCA_038221745.1. Classification (GTDB taxonomy): domain Bacteria; phylum Verrucomicrobiota; class Verrucomicrobiia; order Verrucomicrobiales; family Akkermansiaceae; genus Luteolibacter. The sequence goes on along the minus strand of JBBRIB010000320.1, from coordinate 274 downwards.
GTGATGACGCCAGCTTGCCGAATGATGAATCCAATCTGGTCGTCAAAGCCGCCCGTAGCTTCCAAACCGCCACCGGCCTGCCTTGCTGTTACTCACTGTATTTGAAAAAATCCATTCCGCACGGTGCCGGCCTTGGCGGGGGCAGCAGTGATGCGGCAGCCACTTTGCTCGGCCTCAACCAATTAAACGGCTACCCACTTGCGGTGGATGCCTTGATGAAACTGGCTGAGACGCTCGGCTCAGATATTCCATTCTTTCTACGATCCGGTGCGGC
>JBBRIB010000319.1:0-4215 GCA_038221745.1 Verrucomicrobiales bacterium | reverse complement strand
CGTGTCCCGATCTCTCAAGCCACATCCGTCCCTCTCCGCTACGATTCGCGGGTCCGCCTGTCCGGCGGCATTCAGGATTCGAACCCCTCCAATGACCGCCGCGTTGATCAATATGTCCCGGGCGGCAACTAGCGTTTTGTTAGTTTTCGCGCTGGCGGTCCCGGTTGTGGCCGCGCCGTCAACGCGCGAGGCTCCTAACGCCACCGCCACTCCGGCCAATCAACTCGTCGTCTCTGGAAACGCTTGCGGCCCCACGGCTCTTCTGAACGCCTTCCGCTTCGGGAACTCCGACTGGCAACGCGCGTCTAACTCCATCGCCGGCATCACCGACAAGGAGCGCATTTACACCCTTATCCGCGAATGCGGCATGCGCCCGTCCAGCCATCTGAAAGGCCACCCGCGTTGGTCTCGCAAGGGCGTGAACATCGCCGATCTTTGCGACATGGCCAACGAGACCGCCCGCGGTCAGATGCTGCCGCTCATCAGTCAGGAAGTGCTTTTTGCGAACAAAGGCGAGACTCAGGAAAAACTCCTCCAGCGCGTCCATCGGCGGCTCGATGTCTCGCTATCCAAAGGTCTGCCGCCGATCCTCAGCCTGCGCCGCTACGTCCTCCGTGACTCGGAGTGGATCGTGCTGGATGCCCATTTCGTCACCTTGATCCGCCTACCGCAGAAACTCGAAAAAGGTGCCCGCATGTTCCCAATTACCTACGCCGACCCTTGGGGTGGGAAACTATCCAGTGGAAACATCGCCATCCCTGAGCGTGCCGTTCTATCAACTTCCGCGAATGCCGCACCCTGTCTCGAAGCCGTTTTCCCTCAATCCTCCGTCGGCAAAAAACTTGTCCGCTCCGGCGAGTCAACCATGCTCACCCTCTCCGCTGCGCTCGGCAGATGGTGATGCGGAGCGCGGAGCCCGCCGCCATCCCGGAGGCAAATGCGGAGGCGATGATTCACAAACGCCTCCGGTTTGCCTTGGCGATGGCGGTCACGCATCCTTAGAATTCCGGCAGCTTTGATTGAAGTGCGATTTCGACGCGGCCTTTACCTGCCGGAGCCCGATCTATGGTTAGATCCATGGGACGCGAAGCCGCGTGCTTTCGTTTCGCATGCGCATGCCGACCACTTCGCGCGGCATGAGTCGGCGCTCTGCTCGGTTGTAACCGGGGCACTGCTTCGTGAGCGCTTCCGGCTGGCAGACAACCGGATCGAGGCCGTGCCATTCCAAGTTCCGATCACGCGGGATGGTTTTCGGCTGCGCCTGCTGCCGGCCGGACACATTTCAGGCTCGGCGATGTTACATGTCACCCGCCTCAAGGACAATGCGAGCCTGCTTTATACGGGAGACTTCAAGATCCGCCGCGGGCGGACGGCGGAACCGGTCAATTTCCTAACGGCGGATACGCTAATTATGGAAACCACGTTCGGGCTGCCCTGTTATGAATTTCCAAATCAAATGGAGATCGAGGCCCAGGTCCTTCGTTTTGTGAACGATGCCTTCGCCGATGGTGAAACACCTGTTATACTCGGCTACTCGCTGGGGAAAGCTCAGGAAGCGCTGGCCTTACTTACGGAACATGGGATTCCCTCACTGCTCCATACTGCCGTCGCGGCAATGACACTGGCCTGCCGTGCGGCGGGGGGGCAGGGTTTGCCGGAGCCACTGGTTTTCGAGGGGCATGCGCTGCCGGGGCATGCCATTATCGCGCCTCCGAATGCGTTGCGCTCGAATTTGTTCCGCGGTCTGAAAGCCAAACGCACGGCAATGCTCACCGGCTGGGCGATGCAGCCGGGGGCGAAATATCGCTACCGTGCCGATGAGATCATCCCATTTTCCGACCATGCCGATCACCCCGGGCTGATGGAATGTATCCAGCGGGTGCGACCGAAGAAGATCCTAACGGTCCATGGATTCACCAAGGAATTCGCCGCAGAACTGAGAGGGAGAGGCATGGACGCATGGTGCGCAGCGGGTGGCGACCAGTTGGAGTTCCCTATCAACCAAGTCTCGCCGCGTCTCGGCTCCAGCAGCCCGCGCCACAGCCGGGCGATTTGCCCGCTCGCGGATTTCAGCGACCTCTGCCGTCTTGTGGGCGAAACCAGCAGTCGCATTGCAAAGGCGGAATTCATCACCACCTACCTGCGCGGCCTCGCCAGCGATGAGGATCTCCGCCTCGCCGTGTTGTGGCTGAGCGGCGCGGCATTACCCAAGGAAAATGGACAGGCACCACTCTCGATTGATGCTACGGTCCTCAGGCACGCGCTGACTTCCATCCCCGGCATGCGCCCTGAACGTTACAAGGAAATTTCCAGAAATCATCCAGATGCCGCCCGCACCGCGCGCATGGTGCTTCAGGAAATTCCTCTCAAGCCCGAAGCTCTCGATCTCACCGACCTTCAGACGTTTTTTCTCGAACTCGCCGCAACCACCGGATCGCTGGAACGTATTGCCCGTCTCGCAGCACGTCTCGGAAAACTCCATCCGATGGAGGGCGAAACCCTCGTGAAACTACTCACTGGCGACCTCAGGATAAATCTAACAACCGCAACTCTTGAAGAAGCTGTCGCCTGTGCATTTCAAGCCGACCTTGCGGAAATCCAAGCAGCACACCGTCTCACCGGCCACCTTGGCGAGACGGCGGCCCTCGCACGTCACAAGCGGCTTGGGGCGATAACAACTAGCGGAAATCTACTGCTGGACTCGACCGGAAAACCCGCGTCCAATGATCAGTTATCATTCCATCCACCGATCTAACACGGCCTGGGTGAGATGCCGGGCTACAATCATGGCGGTTTCCGCAAACCTGCCACAAGGCATTCATTCCGTGGCAGAAGGAGCCCCACTTCGTTTTAAACATCACGCACGCCAAAAACCCGTGCTTCCCCTTTTACCCCATTCGTGAGATGAGTTCCCCCATGTGCCCGCTTCTTAAATTCTGCTTCAGCCTCATACTGACAGCCTTTTTCGCATCCTGTGGAGTGCCCTCCACTCCATCCTCCTCAGGGCGGGATGTGTGGGGCCACCGCCCGGGACCCAAAGGATTCAAAACTGTCATCATTGATGCCGGCCACGGTGGCAAGGACTGCGGTGCAATCAGCCCTCACACCGGACAGAAAGAAAAGGATCTCATGCTTGATGTGGCGAAACGCCTCCGCGCCGAACTCAACGGAGATTTCAGAACCATCCTCATGCGCGACGATGATACTTTCGTGGATCTCGACGAGCGCGTCATCCGCGCTAACCAGTATGGCGGGATTCTCGTCAGCATCCATTTTAACAGCGGCCCATCCGGCATCCGTGGCCCGGAAACTTACTACTGGCGTGTTGATAGTCATGGCCTCGCCGTCCGCTGCCAACAAGCAATGAACTCCGTTTGCCCGGACGAAAGCGGAAATCGCGGTCTAGTGCGCCGTCGCATCCGCCTCACGCGCAACCCGGAAATTCCCAGCCTACTTCTCGAAGGTGGCTATCTCAGCAATGCCGCCGAGTCCCGCCTTTGCGCGGATCCCGGCTACCGCCAAAAGCTAGCCCATGCCATCGCGCGTGCCATCCGCACTCAAGCCGCCATCGGCGATGCCGGCACCGGCCCGCTACCCGTTCCTCTCAATGAGCCTCCAAGTCGCCCAACCGACACCAAGGAGTAGCACGAAATTTCGCCGAAATTCTTGTGATTTCCCGGTTGACACCCTGAAACCCACTCCCTAGCTTGCCGCTCCCTTCGGACACGCCATGTGTTCTGAAGCCATTTCTTATACAAGCACATGAAGACGTTTTCCGCCAAGCCGCATGAAGTCGAGCGCAAGTGGTATGTGATCGACGCCAAGGGCAAGGTCCTCGGCCAAGTCGCTGTTGAGGCCGCGCGCCTCCTCCGCGGTAAGCACAAGCCAATTTTCACCTCCCACGTTGATACCGGTGACTTTGTCGTGGTGATCAATGCTGACCAAGTTGTCCTTACCGGCACCAAGGAGACCTCCAAGATTTACACCCGTTTCTCCGGCTACGTTGGTGGACAAAAGGTGGAGACCCCACGCATCGTTCGTGAGCGCCGCCCGGTGCTCCTCGTTGAGCGCGCAGTCTGGGGCATGATCCCGAAAACCCGCCTTGGCCGCGCCCAATTCGGCAAGCTCAAGGTCTATGCTGGTGAAACCCACCCGCACGAAGCCCAAGACCCGGTCGCCCACGCTGTTAAGTAACCTCTTATTTTCCCCACAATG
>JBBRIB010000318.1:0-4227 GCA_038221745.1 Verrucomicrobiales bacterium | reverse complement strand
CACTTGGGTGATGCCGACAATGCTTGCTCCGGCGGGAACGGGAGGAGTGGTTGTGGCAGTGGCCGTAACGGGTGCATCCGAGCGGACGAGCGCCCAGAAGTTTCCGGTGTGGGTGGGATTGGCATACTGGTTGAGAGCGTTTGGGGAGTACGAAAGGCTGGTGGTGTGTGAATCACTGCCGATGCTGGCGGTGCAGCGGTTACCGATACCGTCATAATTGTAGGTAAAACCAAGCCCGGGAACGGTGGTGCCGGACTCGGTTTTCTTGGTGGCAGTTTCCACTTCGGAGCGGTCGTTATAGGTGTAGTCCCAAACGGTGCCGTCCTCGCGGTTGGCATTCCTGCGGCGGCCTGCGAGGTCGTATGAATGGCCGACTGAGGCGATGGAGGTGAGGGCGGAGCCGAGGCCGGAGCCGAGGCCGGAGACTGGCACACGATTTTCCATGCCTTCGGTGCGGCGATTTTATAAATAAACAGCCTGGCTTTTTAAAATATGGCTTTCTAAAATATCGTTAGCGAAGGCTTCGGAGGACAAGTTGATCGATGCCATCTGGGACGGGATTGGAGGATTCCTGGGACGGATGAACTAATCGAGGCTTGGTTCGTCGTCGGGGATCCATTCCTTGATGGGCGGAAGACACAAGACTTGAAGACGCAAGAATCAAGACGAATGTGAGCGGCTTTGCGCGGATCATGGGCATCGACACTCATAGAGGTGCTGCTACAAGCGATCCATACGCTGTGCTGCCGAGATGCGCTCAAGAATGCGCGAGTTCTGATCTTGGGTCTTGTTGTCTTCAATCTTTGCAGCGCATGTCGTGGGCGAATTGTTTGCACAAATCGTGGTATGCGCGAGTCTATCTTGGTGAGATTTCCTCTTCCCTCGGCCTGGCCCTTGGTCTTAGGCTTGGGCCACATGAGCCAGATCGTTCTTCTATTTTCCGGACAGGGTGCCCAAAAGGTGGGCATGGGTAAAGATTGGTGTGAATCGTCCAGCACGGCCCGCGCTCTCGCCCGTCAAGCGGATGTGGCGCTGGGCTACTGCCTTTCAGAAATCATGTTTGATGGGCCGGAGGAGGTGCTCACCCAGACTTCCCGCTGTCAGCCGGCGCTTTACCTTCATGGGTTCATCGCCCTCGCGCTCATCCGCGAGCGATTGCCAAACTTAACCGCAGTGGCTGCGGCAGGGCTCTCGCTCGGGGAGTTCACTGCGCATGCCGCCGCTGGGACTTTTTCGTTTGAAGATGGCCTCCGCCTGGTTTCCCGGCGCGGGGAATTCATGGAAAAAGCCTGTCTCGCCACCCAAGGCGCGATGGCTGCTTTGATCGGTGGAGAAGAATCCCAGGTCCGCGCCCTCGCCGCCGCCGCAGAGGTGGATGTGGCAAACCTGAATGCGCCTGGTCAAATCGTGATTTCCGGCACGGTGGAGGGGATCGATGCCGCGATTGCCCAGGCCAAGGACTTCGGCATCCGCCGCGCCATCAAGCTCAACGTCGCCGGGGCCTACCACTCGCGCTTGATGCAAAGCGCCCAAGCAGCTCTTGCCGCAGAACTCGCCCAGGTTTCCATCCAGCCGCCAAACATTCCCGTGGTTTGCAATTTCACGGCACAGGCGGTTTCGACACCTGAGGAGATCCGCAGCACCTTGGAAAACCAAGTCACCGGCTCGGTCCGCTGGACGGAATCCATCCAAGCGCTCATCGCCATGGGCCACCGCAACTTCCTCGAACTCGGCCCTGGCAAAGTGATCGCGGGCCTGGTTTCGAAGATTGATAAGGAAGCAATCGTCCATTCCATTGAGGATCTGCCTTCGCTGGAGGCGGCGGTGGAGGCCCTTTCCTGAGGAAGAAAAGAGGCTCTGAAAAAAAGTCGGAAAAGCCTAAAAAAGAGATTGCGCAGTCCGAGGCAGCTAAATAGCGTCCGCCACCCGAGCGGGACATGGAGCGGTAGCTCAGTTGGTTAGAGCGCCAGCCTGTCACGTTGGAGGTCGCGGGTTCGAGCCCCGTCCGCTCCGCCATCCCCGTTTCGGTTAAATGACCCCGCCTGCGAAGGCGGGGTTTTTGTTTTGGGTGAGCAAATTAGATGGGGCTTATTGGACCAATTGGACTTATTTTTTCTCTATGTCCGAAGGAGTTCAACCTAGAAATCCGGTGAGGGGGCTGGTGGCGTTGGCGTGTTCGCTCGGCAACGGTAGTCCGAGCTCGTAAGCCTCCCGGCCCGCTTCGACGGCTTTTTTGAAGGCGATGGCCATTCTGACCGGGTCGCTGGCGATGGCGATTGCGGTGTTGATCAACACGGCATCCGCGCCCAGTTCCATGGCCTCCGCCGCATGGCTGGGTGCTCCGAGGCCGGCATCGATCACGACGGGGACGATGGCTTGATCGATGATGATGCGGATTTGATCGCGAGTGACCACGCCTCGGTTCGAGCCAATGGGTGCGCCGAGGGGCATCACGGTGGCGGTGCCTGCTTCCTGGAGCCGCTTGGCCAGCACCGGGTCCGCATTGATATAGGGCAGCACGATAAATCCTTCTTTGACGAGGATTTCAGCGGCTTTCAGAGTCTCGATGGGATCGGGAAGGAGGTAAGTGGGATCCGGGTGAATTTCGAGTTTCACCCACTTCGGCAAGCCGGCGGCGGCGGCGAGGCGGGCGAGGCGCACCGCTTCCTCGGCGTTCATCGCGCCGCTGGTGTTCGGGAGCAGCAGGTATTTTTCGGGATCGATGAATTCCAGGATATTCGCGTAGGGGTCCCGTTTCCCTGTGAGATCCGCGCGGCGCAGGGCCACCGTAACGATCTCCGTGCCGCTCGCCGCGAGGGCATCGCGCATGGATTCATTGGAAGGAAACTTCCCGGTGCCGAGAAAAAGGCGCGAGCTGAACACGCGGCCAGCGATGGTGAGGGTGGACATGGAAGAGATTTGAGATTTCAGATTTGAGATTTGAGATTTACGTTTTGAGATTCTGGGCAAGCCAGGTTTCGAAGGCGGCGTGATCGGTTAGATCGTATTGCCATGAACGGAAACCGAAGCGCCTGCCGGTGGCGATGTTGTCAGGAAGATCATCCACGTAGAGGATTTCTGCGGGATCGAGGCCATAGGTGTCCAAGGCATATTGATAGATTTCCGGATGAGGCTTGATGGCACCCGCTTCATAACTCAGGACCGCTTCGGGGAAAATCGAGAATTCAGGAAACTCCTCGAAGATCCATGGGCAATGGATCGCGTTGGTGTTGGAGAACAGAATGAGGCGGTGGCCTTCTGCGGAGAGTTTTGTGGCACATTCCCACATCGGCTCGTTACGGGTGAAAATTTGCCGCCAGGCATGGTGGAACTGCTCCGGGCTGGTCTCGATTTTCAACACTTCGATGGCCCATCGGGTGTATTCATCCAACAAGATTCCTCCAGCTTCAAACTCGTCCTTGCGGGCAAGCAGGTGGACAAGGCGGGCCTCCACATCCTCGGTGTCCGGCGGGAAAAGCTGGCGCAGCGAGGATTCGAAGTCGAAGTCGAGAAGCACGCGGCCGATGTCGAAAAGAAAGGTCATGATGGAGAAATGAGGAGTGAGAGGAATTTAAAGATGATCGAGGATAAATTTCGCGGCGGTGATGGCCCCTGATTTTTTGCCATGATCCACGAGGGCTTGTTTCATGGAGCGCCACAATTTGGCTTGTTGCCCGGTCATTTCAAGGATGGCTGAGCGGAGTGCTTCGGGAGTCTCCGCTAAGCGCCCGCCGCCGATGGTTTCGAGCAGGCGCAGGTTTCCCTCCTCCTGCCCGGGGACCAAGTGGTGGATGAGCATGGGGCAAGTAGCGGCGATGGCCTCGTGCACCGTGGCGCCGCCCGCCTTGCCTACCACGAGGTGGTGGGTGCTGAGGAATTGCGGGACGCGGCGTGTCCAGCCGACGAGACGAACGCGCCCGGGATAGGCCTTTTGAATTTCCTTGGCGCGGGAAGCAAGCAGCCGGACGTTGCGCCCGAGCACCAGCGTGAGTTTCACCGCTGGCGAGGCATCCAGCATCGCACGGCATTGACTCCCGATCAGGGAGCGCTTGGCCGTCGGGAAATACAAAACGCGGAAGGGATCGCAGTCCGCATCGCTGCCCAGCGGCTGCAGGCGATCAAACACGGGATTTACAGGAAACCCGGTTTCCACGATTTTTTCGGCAGGCAGGTGCTTGCCGATCATCTTCTCCCGCGAGTAACGGTCCGTCACCAACCAGAAATCGG
>JBBRIB010000317.1:0-4236 GCA_038221745.1 Verrucomicrobiales bacterium | reverse complement strand
GTGAGCTGGCCGGGAGTGCTGATGACCTGCACGTCGTGGATGCCGTTTTGGCTGAGCATGGCTTCCGCCACTTGGGCACCGGTCATGCGGATGGGGAGTTGCGAATATTCATTGAAACGGCGCTTGAGGGTGCTGCTGATGAGGAAGCTCGCCAGCATCGAGACAACGATGATGACGATATAAGTCATCGGGAAGCCTTGAGGCAAGAAGGCGAGGTGTGAAAAGATTTCGGATTTCATGCGACGAATCTGGGATGATTTCGGCAGATGCGCAAATTATTATTTAGTGGAAAACGGGAGGATTTTTCTAATCAAAGGGACTTCACATGAAGCGTGAAACTTTGCGAAGTCTGGGTTCGAGGATCGGTGACGGTGATCTGGTGGGTGCCGGGGGTGAGGTGGATGATGGGTTCGGGAGCGCTCGGCTCGATGCGCAGGGTTTTAGATTTCCAGATTCCGAGGCCGGGGAGATTGGTGACGGGGCGGAACCGATCCGAGCCGGAGGGAATTTCGGGATCAAGCAGGAGGGTCGCATCCTTGGCCGGGCTGATGATGCGGAGCGGCTCAAGCGGGGCAGAGCGGGCATCGAGTGCGAAATCCTGACGGCGGAGATTATGGCGGCTGTGGAACCACTCGGCGAAGGGGTTGCCTAACAGAGCTTTACCAGTGTCGTCGTAATCGGCAGCGGTGGCGGGCGGTGGTGGGTGATTGAGCGGTGCGAGGTCGTGCAGGAGGTGGTGAGCAGGGAGGTTTGGAGGAGGGGATTTTCCGTTGCGGGAATCGATGAAAATATCCGTTAGGTCGCTGGGATGGGTAAACCAGGTGGGTTTCTGCGAGCGATGGAGCCGCAGCATGGCGCGGTGGAAAATCGGGCCTGCACCCGCGATACCGGAGATCCCTTTCATCGGCTGGTTCTCAAAATTTCCAGCCCACACGCCGACGGTGAATTCCGGAGTGAAGCCGAGGCACCAATTGTCCCTGAAATCGGAAGAGGTACCGGTCTTCACCGCACAACGAAAAGGTAGATCGAGAGGGCCACCTGGTGGGAACGATGGTGCGCGGGCGGTGGTGTCTGATAGAATATCGGCGATCTGGTAGGCATCCGTTGCGGAGAAAAGAGTCTCGGGCGCGGGCTTTGGCTTGTCGTTTCGAAACAGGATGGGCGGGATCGCAACCCCGCTGCGGGCAAGGGTGGCGTAGGCTTGGGTGAGTTCCAGGAGCTTGACGGGTGCGTTCCCGAGGGTGAGGCCAAGACCATGGAGGGACGGATCATTTCCAAGGGTGGTGAGGCCAAGCTGGGTGAGGAGATCATGCAAGGGCCGGGGGCCACCGAGGGCATTGAGCTCGCGCAGGGCGGGTACATTGAGCGAGCAGGCGAGGGCGGTGCGGAGGGAGACCGGGCCGCGATAGGTGCGATCGTAGTTTTCCGGTAGATCGAGCCCCTGCGGCGTGCGAAAGGGCGTGGGGATGTCTGCAAGGATGGAGCAGGGCAGGCGGTGATTCTTTGAAAGGGCGAGCAGGTAGGTGAATGGCTTGAGCGCGGAGCCGGGAGAGCGCGGGGCGAGGGCACCATTGATTTGTCCACCACGCGCATCGCCCCACGAGGCGGAGGAGACGAGGGCGAGGATTTCTCCGGTGGGATTGTGGATGATGGCGACGGCGGAGTGGCGCAAATTGGCGTGTTTGAGTTTGCCGGTTTCCTCGCGGACGATGGCTTGAAGGTCGTTTTGCAAAGCCAGATCAAGGGTGGTGACGATCTCACCATTTCTAACAGGATCTTCAGCGAACACCGGCGTGCCAAGCCACGGGGCGGAGCGCTGGATCTCAAGCGGGCGGAAGCTGGGCGTTTCATTAAACGCGGTGGCGATGCGCCCGGCATCCGCACCAGGGAACGAGGAAAGGCGTTGCAGAACGGTGTTGCGGCGGGCGGTGGCGCGCTGGGGGTGGCGTAGCGGATTGAGGCGTGACGGGGCTTGGGGAAGACCTGCGAGCAGGGCGCACTCGGCCAGTGAGAGGTCCATGAGGGGCTTTTGAAAATAGAAGCGCGCGGCCTCGGCGCTGCCAAAGTTGAGATTGCCGTAGTCGAGGCGGTTCAGGTAAGCGGTGAGGATTTGCGTTTTGCTCCAAGTCATTTCCAAGTGGCGGGCGGCAAGGGCCTCGCGCAGTTTGGTGAGGGGCGTGCGCGGGCGTGGCGGGGAGGAAATTTTGATCAATTGCTGGCTGATGGTGGAGGCACCAGAGGTGATGCGCTTTTGGGTGAGAGAGTCCCAGCCGGCACGAAGCAAGGCGAGGAGATCCACGCCGCCGTGTTTCCAGAAGCGTTTGTCCTCTGCGGCGAGGGTGCAGGCGATGAGGTCCGCCGGCACGCCATCGAGCGGAAAGGAGCTGGCTCGGGTGGAGTCTATCAGAGTGAGGCGTGCGAGCGGCTTGCCATTACGGTCCAAATACACCGGCGAGGCAGCGGGGTTCTCTAACAAGCCAGCGGGGAGCGGGATGCCGAAGGGCAGTATGAACCACGCGGACAGCCATGCGAACAAGGCCGCAAAGAACAAGCGGATGGCCTTCCGGCGGATGGCGGGTGAATATTTCAGAAGATTTCAGCATCTGCCGAAATGGCAAAAAATAAACTCGAATTTCACGATTTAACTTTGAAAGAGGAGTGGATTTTAGGCGTAGTTCTCGCACATGAAAAAACAAATGATTCTTTTGATGGGCTGCCTTCTCGGCGTCATCTCGGTGGTGCGTGCTGAGGAGGAGACTGCGCTGGGCAAGCAAATGGAGGCGATGAACGATGCCTATAAAGCCTTCCGCCGCGAGACGGATCCGGTCAAAGGGGCTGCCATGGCGAGAGAAGCACAGGTGGCGGCGATCAAGGCCGCGCTTGAGACGCCAACCTTGGTTAAAGAAATGCCCGATGGCCCCGAGAAGATCAAAGCCGCGCTCGAATATCGTAAAATGACGGCCAAGCTTCTCATTTCACTCTGCGAGGTGGAGGAGGCGTTTATCAACGGCAAGATGGAAGAAGTTGCCAAGATCGTCGAAGCTCTCAAGGGCCAGAAAAAAGAAGGCCATGATAAGTTCATCAAGGAAGATGAGTGAAATCTGAAATCTCAGATCTCAAATCTAAGATCTCAAATTTTAAAGCAAAGTCCCGGACGCTCTCACGCCCGGGCTTTTTTGCAGAAAAGAACGGTGTGTGACCTACTCGATGATCACGCGGGTGCCCACCTTGACCTTGGAATACACCACCGGGATCGTCGCGCTGGGACCGCGCACACAAGCGTGGGAGGCGGGATAGCGGCGGATCGGCCCGATGTGGTGGCCTACCCCATCATTGGTGAGGCGCATCCAGTAGCGCATCGATGCCCCCAGGAAACTCCCGCCTTCAGGGATTTTGTCCTGAGTGGAATCGGCATCGCCATTGACCACATCTCCAGAGCTATCCAGCATTTTGCCATACTTGTTCGATCTCTTTTCCACTATTTTTTCCAGGATGTAAAACGTCCCGGTAGGAGTGGGCCGGCTCTTGACACCCGAGCAGATCGGGTAATCCATCACGATCTCATCGCCGTTCACCAAGAATGCCCGCTGAATGCCAAGATTCACTTTGATCGAGGAGTTCGAAGCATCCGTCTTGGAGAGCAGTTCCTCATTTTTCCAGACGCTGTGAGTCTTCGGGTAGGAGGGCTCTGCCTTGAAATTGTCATAGGTGCCGGCCGGGTACGGGTTGACGAATTTTTCCTTCGTCGTGGCGGCTCCTGCCGCGGGCTTTTGGTTCGCACAATTGACAAGCAAAAGCGTCGTGAGCCCTGCGAGTGCGTGTAGAATGAGGCGTGATCTGATCATCGATTGTTTATGGACTGGCGGTGAATTAGATGCTGTTCGCAGAAAATGCAATACCGAACTACACCCATTCAGCCTCGGCTTTTTCCCTTGTGTGGACACCTTAATGAAACTGTTGATTCGGCTTACTCGGTTGTTCTTTGTTTCTCAAATGATGAACTCTGAATTAAGAGGTGAATTGTCGGATTTTGGTGAGCCATTTAAACCCACAAATCCTGGTTACGAAATAATTTGGTCAGACGCAGCCCCCCTTCCCCCGGAAACTGTTCCTCATTATTCGGCGGGAGATCACCGCTTTTCTCAAAAGACTATTGAGCATTTCAAAACAATTGGAGGCTTCTCGGACAAACATCGTGTCCCGGCCCCCGAAAACTTACCGTCACGAAAGGATAGC
>JBBRIB010000316.1:0-4273 GCA_038221745.1 Verrucomicrobiales bacterium | reverse complement strand
GGTGGACTCAGTAGTCCATGCCGCCCATGCCGCCGCCGCCCATGCCACCACCGCCGCCGGCAGGAGCCTTGTCCTTCTCGGGGAGGTCGGTGATGATGCACTCGGTCGTGAGGAGCAGGCCGGCAATCGAGGCCGCGTTTTGCAGCGCGGTGCGGGTGACCTTCGTCGGGTCAACCACGCCGGCCTTCACGAGATCCTCGAACTTGTCGGTAGCCACGTTGTAGCCGATATTGCCCTTCGCGCTGAGGACTTCCTTCACCACAACGCCGCTGTCGACGCCCGCATTGGCGCACAGGGCGCGAATGGGATGTTCGATGGCGCGACGCACGATCTGGGCACCAAAGGCTTCGTCACCCTCGAGTTTGAGGGCTTCGATGGCCTTGATGGTGCGGAGCAGGGCGACCCCGCCGCCGGCGACGATGCCTTCCTCGACCGCGGCGCGCGTGGCGTGGAGGGCGTCTTCGACGCGGGCCTTCTTTTCCTTCATCTCGGTTTCGGTAGCAGCACCGACGTTGATGACGGCGACGCCGCCTGCGAGCTTGGCAAGACGCTCCTGGAGCTTCTCACGGTCGTAATCGCTGGTGGTGTCTTCGATCTGGCGGCGGATTTGATTCACGCGGCCGGTGATGCCTTCGGATGTGCCGCCACCTTCTACGAGGGTGGTGTTTTCCTTGGTGATGGTCACGCGTTTGGCTTCGCCGAGATCGCTGAGTTCCACGGACTCCAGTTTGATGCCGAGGTCTTCGGTGATGACGCGGCCACCGGTGAGGATGGCGAGGTCTTCCAGCATGGCCTTGCGGCGATCGCCGAAACCAGGTGCCTTGACGGCAGCGATGTTGAGGATGCCACGGAGCTTGTTCACGACGAGGGTGGCAAGGGCTTCACCTTCGACATCTTCAGCGATGATCAAGAGCGGACGGCCGGTCTTGGCAACCTTTTCAAGAAGAGGAAGCATGTCCTTGAGGGAGGAAATTTTCTTCTCGTTGATGAGGATGTAAGCGTTCTCGAGGAAGGCTTCCATGGACTCGGGGTTGGTGACGAAATAAGGGCTGAGGTAGCCTTTATCGAACTGCATGCCTTCGACGACCTCGAGGGTGGTTTCGATGCCTTTGGCTTCTTCCACCGTGATGGTTCCGTCTTTGCCGACCTTGTCCATGGCTTCCGCGATGATGCCACCGATTTCCATATCCGAGTTGGCGGAAATGGAGGCGACCTGGGCGATTTCCTTGGCGTCTGAGACGGGCTTGGAAAGAACCTTGAGCTGGGCAACGATTGCTTCGGTGGCCTTCATGATGCCGCGTTGAAGCGAGATCGGATTGGCACCGGCGGTGACATTGCGGAGGCCTTCTTTGTAGATGGCTTCGGCAAGCACGGTAGCGGTGGTGGTTCCGTCACCTGCGATGTCTGAAGTGCGGCTGGAGACCTCACGGATGAGTTGGGCACCCATGTTTTCGTAGGGGCACTCAAGTTCGATTTCCTTGGCAACCGAAACACCGTCCTTGGTGATGGTTGGGGAACCGAATTTTTTATCGAGGATCACGTTACGTCCAGCAGGCCCGAGGGTAGCTTTGACGGCGCGAGCAAGTTTTTCCACACCGCGCAAGAGGGCTTGGCGTGCGGCTTCGTCGAATTGGAGTTGTTTGGCCATTGTAATTTAAGATTTAAGATTTGAGATTTGAGATTTGAGATTTGAGATTTGAGGTTGAATTCAGCCGACGATGCCGAGGATGTCGGATTCGTTGATGATGAGGACTTCCTGACCGTCGAGTTTTACTTCGGTGCCGCCGTATTTGGAGATGAGGACCTTGTCGCCGACCTTGACGGTGAACTCGATGGCCTTGCCATCGTCGTCCTTGCCGCCGGTGCCGAGGCTGAGGACTTCAGCTTCTTGTGGCTTTTCCTTGGCGGTGTCTGGAACGATGATGCCGCCTGCGCTGACTGCTTCAGCTTCGAGACGCTTGACGAGGACACGTTGTCCGAGTGGTTTGATGTTAGCCATGGTATTATATATGTTTGGTTTGTTGTTGTTCTGTGAGAAGCCACGGCGCGGATGCGGAGTGGAAAGTGTTGGGAAAGGGAAGAAGTTTTCAGTGTTCAGTTTCCAGGGATGAAATTTGAAGAGCTTCGAGCCACGTATCGAGTTCTTGGTTGAGTTGGGTGGTGAGGAAATTTTGCCATGTGGGGAAATCCCCGGAGTCGGCGGCTTCGAGGGCGCTGTAGTAGGCTTGGCGGAGATCGGTGGGAATCGAAATCGGCGGATAATTTGCGGCGAGCAGGATAAAATTCATCGCGAGGCGGGCAGCACGACCATTGCCATCGGCGAAGGGGTGGATGTGGGCGATGCCGTAATGGAGCCGGGCGGCGCGTTCGACGGGATCGGCGATGGTGGCGAGTCCGACGAAAAGTTCGGTCATCAGATCCGGGACTTTGATCGGATTCGGCGGGATGTGGTTTGAACTAGCGACGCGAACTGCATAGGTCCTATAAGTCCCAGAAGTCCTATCTTGGACGCGAGTCATTAAGGTTCTATGGAGATCGAGCAGGTTGTTTTCAGTGAGGGAAGCCTCATGTTTCGCAAGTTCTTTCACGCGCTCCCAAGCCTGCATGAGATTCGCGGCTTCCATATGATCCTTCAGGGGCTTGCCGGAAACGGTGACGCCTTTGGAAAGGACGATCTCCGTTTCACGGAGCGTGAGGCTGTTACCCTCAATGGAGTTCGATACATACACCATCCGCACATCCCCCGCCGCCGCGAGGCTGGCAACCGACTCTGGAGAGAGCGGGCGCAGCGCGGCGAGGCGGTGGTGTTTGGTGGTGAGGAGATTACTCATTGAATATTGCCTTTGCGGGGAAGTTTCTTTTCTTCGGATTGCAGGCGACGCTGAACCTTCTTGAGATCCTCAGCGGGAGGAAGATTTTCGGGAACGATATTTCTTTCGCCCAACAAGCTTCGGACATCGGTGTTGTTTTTGACGTGTTCGTTGGAGATGCTTTGTTCGGTACCCAGACCATCGCGGGTGATGCTGAAGGTGGTGATTTCGTTGGCGAAGTCCTTGGCCTTGATGGTGATGGTGGGAAGGAAATCGGCAAGTGGGCGATTATCCGGGACGCCCAGGCGGGTTTTCATGTCTTGAGTGGTTTTGCCACCGAAGAGCGCTTGATCGCCTTTGCTGCGGATGATGCCGAAACTTCTTTCGTCGTCGAGTTTTTCGAAAATAAGCCCCGAGAGCAGCTTCTCGGATTCGGTCAGTTTTTTGCGGGCGTGGAGGCGCTCGACCTCGGCGAGGCGAAGTTCGATGAGTTCCTGCCGCCGGGTCTGGAGGGCGAAGTAAGTCTGGCAAAACGCAATCTCATCCTTCGCCGGGTCACCGTTCTGGGCAATGAGGTAACAGGCGTAGCGGGTGAGCATGAAATCCTTGATTTCTCGCTGTCCGCCTTTGCCGAGGGCGATCATTTTACTGACCTCAGTAAAATGATCAGAACCCTTATGGCCAGAGGCCTTGCAGGCCGTCGCCGCACTCTCCACCACCTTGTAGAAATTCTGCCAATTTGTGTAGCCGAGGACCGCTTGGAGGTCACGCGCCAGCCAGAATTCCACGCCAGATTCAAACTCGACTTGAACGAGTTTTTCCAATTGGGATAGAAGTTGGCCGATGACCGATGGTTTCATGGGCGTGGATTGCAGATCATTTTCCTGACCTCAGGAAAATGATCGGAGGATGCCACTATCCGCACAGCCCACGCCGCCGCGAGGCTGACAACCGACTCCGGAGAGAGCGGGCGCAGCGCGGCGAGGCGTTGGTGTTTGGTGGTGAGGGTGGTCATTGGATTCGAATGTGGGGGCGGTTTTGAACCGCCTTGCCTCTGTTTTAAATTGGGCTGGGCGGTTGAAAACCGCCGCCACGATCAATCCACCACTTCGGCATCGACGACTTTGCCTTTGGCTTTTTTCGGTTCGGTGGATTCGGGTTGGTCTTCGGCGGGCTGGACGTCGGGGTCTTGGTTGGCTCCGGCATCGGTTTGTTGGGCGGCGGCGGAAAGAGCGGCAAGGGAGCTTTCGAGATCGGCGGTGGCCTTGGTGATGGTGTCGAGATCGTCGCTGCTGATGGCATCTTTCACTGCTAGGATCTTGGTGCCTAATAGTTCCTTGAGCTCGGCGGGGGCGTTGTCACCGAGTTCACCGAGTTGTTTCTCGACGTTGAAGACGAGGTTGTCAGCCTTGTTCTTGGCATCGACCTTTTCAACGCGCTTCTTGTCCTCTTCAGCGTGGGAC
>JBBRIB010000315.1:0-4281 GCA_038221745.1 Verrucomicrobiales bacterium | reverse complement strand
TGCCGATGCGCGAGGGATGAAAGGACGTCGAAGGCGCTGAGCGATGCACCAAGGGTGCCAATTTCGAAATCGTAATACTGCCCTTCCGCAGGGAGCAGCTTGGAAACCGGCCATGGGGAAGCATAATACCCGTCTTCCGGCCTGTCCTCCTCCGCCCAGCGGTGACCCGTTGCGATGATGACCTTGTCGAACCCCGCCATGGATCCATCTGCAGTCAGCAGCTCGAATGTTCCGTCTTTGGCAGATTCCAGGATATCGCTGACCTCGCAGCCAGGGCTCTCGCGGATCCCAAGCCCCGCCGCTCGGAGTTTTCCTACAATCAGCTGATATTGTGAATTGAGGTATCTGCCGAGGGCAAGGCGGCTGTAAACCTCGCTTTCGCTGATCGGAGCGTCCTCCACGCCGAGGGATACCAGAAATCCCCGGTCCTGCTCCCGCAGCCATTGTGCGAAGGATATGTTTAGCTCCGGCAGCTCTTCGGAGGAAATGTTAGACATGTGGTAGCGGTCTGTGTTCAGCGGGCTGTAGGGCATCCCCATTCCCATGATCGGGCTTTTCTCGACGATGGATATCCCACCGAGGCTACCCTTCAGGATTTCCACATGGTCGAGCACATGTTTAAGGAGATAGATCGCGGAAGCACCACTCCCGATGATTGCCAATTGCTGGTTTTTTTTCATGATCTCATTGACTGTTAGACAAACGATAATCGGGGACGGGTCTGAAAAATTGCACGATCGGTGAGCCGGTGCAGAAATCAAGTGAAACTATTTTCCAGAAAATCATCCTGCATGCTTGACTCCACCCGGAATCAGTTGAATGGAATGGGTGGTGGGTATTTCGAATCATTTCCACTCCCCCGGCACCCCGCATTTGGTCCTGCCGGCATGGAATGGTATATTGGAAGATATCTATATCTCCCCCGGGCATGATTATTGGGGAAAACAAGGTGAGGGAAGATTGCAAAACGGCATCACCGCACTTGAGGAAGCAGAATGCGTGGCGGGCAAGGGGCTGCGTGGGGCAAGGTGTAATTCGGTAAATATGGCGGGTTCACGACGATTGGCTTATTCTAACGGATTGGCCGGTTTGTGCGGATTGATGGATCGCCGCGATGATGCGCATGTCGGCGATTCCCATGGAGGCGGGAGTAAGGATTTCAGCGTCCTTGAGAATCGCCTTGGAGAAGGCATCCATCTCTGCGGCAAAATGATCGACCTGCCTGATGTTCACCTCAACGGCTTCGGAACTTTCCTTCTCCGGCAATTGCTCCTTGGTCTTGAGCTTCAGTCCCCGGTAGCTGAACGCCGGATCCATTTCGATGAATCCTTTCTCGCAATGCACGCGGTAACGCCGACTCTCGCTACTACCAAACGAACAATCGCAGACCGCGAGGACACCGGACGGATAGCGAAGGACAAAAGCGACGGTCTCCGCAACTTCGCGGAATCGGGGATCGTCTTCCGGCTGGATCGCGGTGGCGATCACTTCGAACGGCTCCTCACCGATGACGTAGCGCGCGGCGTTGATGCAATAGACTCCGACATCGCCCACCGGACCACCGCCCAGCTTGGCGCTGAGGCGGATGTTGGGGGGCTTCACGTTTTGACAATTGCTGGAAACGAAGGTTTTGATTTCGCCGAACCTGCGCTCTTTACACCAGTCCATCACCCGCCGGTTCAATGGCTCGTAGTGGAGCCGGTAGGCGATTGCCAGCTTGCGTCCGGCATCGTCCGCCGCCTCGCGCATGGCCTCACCCTCAGCGACGGACACCGCCATCGGCTTTTCGCACAGAACATGCTTGCCGGCCTTGAGCGCCCGGATTGTGAACTCCGCATGCATGCTGTTAGGGAGTACGATGTAAACGACATCGATGCGGGGATCGGCGGCGATTTTATCGAAGTTATCGTAGTTGTAGATTGCATCTTCGGGGATGTCGTATGTACGTGCGACTTTTGCAGCCTTTTTCGGATGACCACTCACAAGTGCCACTGGCTTTGACATGGTGCATTCAGAAAACGCAGGCAGGATTTCTCCCAAGGCGAGTCCGCCGAGACCGACGACCGCCCATCCGAGTTTTTTTGGAGCTTTCTCCTCGATTTTGAGTTCCTCGGGTTGATCGTCCGGAGGTGCCAGCGTGATTTCTGATTCTGCCGGATCATCGGCGAAGGCAATGCTAGGAAACGATCCTGCGAATGCGGTGGCTACGGTTAGAAATTCCCTGCGTGTCTTTTTCATAAGAGGAGATACTGCCGTCCGCCTCTCGCAAAAAACGTGCCCTGATGACCGAGGCAATACATCCTCCTCGCTAAAGAGGGCATTTTCATGAAGTTCATGCCTTTGAACGACTGAAACCAATAGGGCGGGACCCGAACCCTTTCCCGATATCTCGGACCCTGCATGCAAAATGCAGCGATGATGACGGTTATTGCACGGCTTATGCGGCGGGATTTTAACCAAGACCGGCAAGCCTGGTGAGCAATGACAATTAGAAACGCAGGCTGTTCATGGGATCGGGACCGAAAATTCATGGTTCTACAAAGGAGTCCGTATCTGGCGTATCACATGCAAAAGGACTGTGAACCCCAATACTCCGAAGAGATGACTCCAATTGACCCAGTTGAATCAGCCAGTGCCGACCCTCGTTCTCCGATGGCACCTCCATATGTGGACGAAAATCCAAACCTCACCATGGTGGAACAGGGAATGGATACAGCGGAAAACGAAGTTCGAGAGGCTGTGACGGACGGATATGAGGCATCCGCCAAACTGAGCGACGACGAGGAAGCCGAACTTGACGACATTGATTTTACCGATGCGGACGATTCGACGATCGCGCCGGAAGTGGCGGCAATTCGTGAGGAATTCATACTTTCCGACGAATACGAGGATAAGGAGGAGGAGGATGAGGATTTCGAAGACGACGAATAGGAAGGCCGTCTAAAGCGATAAAAGCGTAATACGCCCAGCCAACGTGCGGCTCATACCGAGCTACTGGACGGTGTGTTGGTCAGTTGGGCCATCCCGAAAGGCATACCCGAGGAGACCTCCGCCAAGCGTCTCGCGGTGCACGTGGAGGATCATCCGCTGGATTACGGTGGTTTCGAGGGAGTTATACCAACCGGAAATTACGGCGCGGGAACCGTAGCAATCTGGGATAAGGGTAGTTGGGAACCCGTCGAGAAAGGATGGCGCAGGAAGTTTGACAGTGGCAAACTGAAGTTCTTGCTTAAAGGCCACCGGCTGAGTGGAGTCTATCTACTTGCTCGAATGGGTGTGGAGCCAAACTGGCTGATGCGGAAATTGGAAATGGGCAAAGCCACTGCTTCCACCAACGAACTGCACCGGGAAGAGGCGGAGTTTATATCTCCACAACTCGCACGCGTGGTTCCAACGGTCCCTTCGGGTCCCGGGTGGTTGCATGAAATCAAGTTCGACGGCTACCGCATGATTGCCGTGCGGCGCGACGGACTATTGAAACTTTACACTCGAAGCGGATTGGACTGGACGGACCGGTTCGGAACTCTGGCAAAGCATCTGTCCGGCCTATCGAAACGCGATTTCATCATCGACGGGGAGGCGGTGGTATTCGATGGGAAAGGCCGGTCAA
Source organism: Verrucomicrobiales bacterium (assembly GCA_038221745.1). Classification (GTDB taxonomy): domain Bacteria; phylum Verrucomicrobiota; class Verrucomicrobiia; order Verrucomicrobiales; family Akkermansiaceae; genus Luteolibacter. The sequence continues at coordinate 671 of JBBRIB010000315.1, read as the reverse complement.
GATTCGGGGATTTACAAGCCGCATTACAAGCGGGTGAGCAAGAGAAGATAGAGTTTGTCGCGTTCGATCTCCTTCACTTTGACGGCGCAAATCTGCGGAATCTGCCCCTGTCCCACCGCTTGCGGAAGCTAGCGGAAATTGTTCCTGAAGACAAAGGCCCCATCCATCTCTCAAAGGTATGGCCTGCTGACCAAGGCAGGAGTTTGTTTAAGCAGGCTTGTGCCACGGGACTCGAAGGAATCATCAGCAAGAATTCCAGCGGGAGATATATTGAAGGGTCAGGATGGGATTGGGCAAAATCCAAATGTCGTGCACGACAGGAATTTGTGATTTGCGGCTACACGCAGCCGAAGGGGTCCCTGCCGGCATTCGGCGCACTGGTCTTGGGCTCGTTCGAAAACGGGAAACTGGTCCCGCGCGGCAAGGTCGGAACGGGTTTCTCGGATGCCGCTCGCAGGAAGATGTTGGAGATGTTTAAGGTAATTCCCGCCCGAAAGGTGCCGCTTGGATTCAAGGAAAAGGATATAACGTGGGTCGAACCCCGGCTGGTGGCGGAAATCGAATTTACTGAGATCACCCGGGACGGCTCAATTAGGCAGGGAAGCTTCATCGCCACGCGCGATGACAAGGCGGCGGCTGATGTCCACCTGGATACGCTGCAAACCGCTGCC
>JBBRIB010000314.1:0-4293 GCA_038221745.1 Verrucomicrobiales bacterium | reverse complement strand
TTGATTGACAGTTTCAGGACGGCAGCGGTGCCGGTGTTGGCATAGACCGCTTGCACACTCATCAGGTAGCTGGTCCCGAGCACCTAGGGAATGGTGCTGTTGACGGTGGTGCCGCGGGAAAACAGATCGAGGAATCCGTTCGCATCGATATCGCCAATGCCGATGCCGGTGTTGGCGGAAGTAAAGCCACCACCGTCAAAATAATTGGTGCCCACGCCCACCGAGAAACCTTGGCCGGCGGTGTTTTTTCTGACCACAGCGCTGAAAATCAAGGTCGATCCGTTACCACCGACGGCTTCGTTGTTGTTGGACGGGTTGCTGTCCGGATCGTAGCGCGTTAGCGGATTAATCGCGAACGCGGCGTCTTCATTCAGGTTGCGGGAAGCGGATTGATAGCTATCACCTCCGATGGCGTAATTCCCACCTGCTCCTTGGCCGAGCGGGGTGGTGCTGAGGATGTTGTAGCCGGGAATGCTTATGTCGTTGTTTTGGACCTGCCATGCGCCGGAAAAAATCCCGCTGCCATTAGCGGAACCACGGAGGGCCGCAGGAGTGGTGCCGGAGCCAAAATCTTCAAGGAACAAAGTGGCTGCCTGTGAGGAAGTGCAAAGCAACAGCGCGCCTGCTGTGAAAGCTGAACTTTTGGCGAGTGGGCATAGCGTTGCAGCGAGGGCACCGGGAAGCAGATTGTGGGTTTTCATTGATTGTTTTATTTAATTATTGGAGACGCGTGGGGAATTGAAGAGAATGAAATCCGAGGCGATGCGTGTGCAGTGACATGTTCGATTGAACCCGGGGTGCCGAGAGAGCATTGGATTTTATATGTCATACAAGAAGGGCTTGTTTTGGGTTTCTAGAATGGGTTTCCAATCACTTCGTCTTTAAACAAAACGAGAGCGTGGATCTCAAGTCAAAAAGAGGCCAACTACCCGGATGGGTAGTGGGGCGGGTGGAAAAAGCGGTCGAGGAGACAAACCAGGAATCTTAGGCCCCGCACTATTCGCACAACCAGGCCCCGCGCCAGCCAAAGCGGGGTGGCACGGACGCTTCACAACCCACTCCAAAGGCTAATGAAGTGCGGTCCGGCACCAACCGAGCAAGAGGATTACTTCGGGGAGTTCGCCTTAATCAACGCGCGGAGTTTCGGGGCTTCCGAAAGTGGTTGGGCGTAGGATTCCGAGCTGCCCCATGAGCCGTAGCGGGTGCCTTGTTTGCCGATGCTGCTGAACGCCGCAAACAGATCGCAGCCGATTTCCTGGTGCAGCGCGAGGTTTCTGAGGTAAATTTCATACATCCCGGGGTGGCTTTGGGCAGCCAGGAGAGCGGGCATGTAGGGGGTTTCCAGCTGGTCCTTTGGCTGAATGTGCTGGCCGCCCTCATAGACGATATAGCGGAGCTTGTATTTTTTCGCGATTCCGGCTTGGGCACGGGTCCACGGCCCGGAATCCTTATCAAGAGCTTCGTTCATGTCCGCGATCACCTGCGCGGCGGTGAGATTGGCTCCAGCGGTGGCCCAGCGTGCGTAGATGGTATCGTTCGGGCCAAAGTATCCGGCAGGTGATATGGCGTCCGCGCCGCCGTGCTCCATGACGTGTTTAACGGTGCGTTCGGCGCTATCGAGCCAGCTATGTTGGACGCCGACGACGCGGACCATGCGGGCACGATCCTCGCCAGTATAAACTTTTTCGAGCTGGCTGAAAAGGCGGCGGTCAAGCACACCCATGCGCTCGGGGTGGCCGGCCCCCCCGTCTTGAGCTACAGCGCCGTCATCGAGGGGGAATTTTGTGGGCACGATGCCATCTTTCCAAGCGACTGCGGCCTCAAGGCCTTCGGCCGCCACTTTGCTCTGGATCATCCATCCGGCTTGTTGGAATTGCCAGTTCCAGACTTCATTGGAGTATTCGAAATACACCTTGAGCGAGGGGTCGAGCCGGGCCTTTACCATTTTGGCGAATTCGGTCATGTATTCCAGAGTGGCGCGGTGAGGGATGTTGAACCAAGGCGAGGTTTTGGTCGTGTTGGCGAGTTGGATGAGGAGTTCCAACGGGACGCCACCGGAAAAGCGGCGCTCGAAAGCGGTGGGTGGCGGACCCCAGCGGCCGATAGCGTCACCCGAGCTGCCAACCATGGTGTAGAAATCCGGCTGCTTGCGGTCCGCCCATTCCTTTTCCAGTGAATTGTTGGTAACCATCCAGTCCATGAACCGGAGGGCATGCCATTGCTTACAATACTGGAGGAAATCCTCGCGGAACGGGTTGGCTTTGAGGTCGGCCTTTTCATCCTGCTTGCGGAGAATGCGGATGTTTCTAACTGGATTTCCTTTGGTGGATTTTTTGATGGCAATGCCCTCCAAGGCATCCGCGATTGGGAGGTTTTTCAAGTTGAGGATAAGGCGACCGGGTTCCGAGAGCGTAGCGGTCGTGCCCATGGCTGGTTCGATTACGCCAAGACCATCGTAAAGCAGGGCATATTCGCCGGGTTCGGTAATGTTGGGGATGACGGTGAAAACGGTTTGTGGCTGGCTGGCGCCCTCGGGGAGAAAGGGTAGTTCCAGCGGATAGCCCTGAGGCGTGAGCGGGATCTTGGCGATTAGTTCCGTGTTGAACGGGCCTGTGCCGTCGGCATTCTTGGTGAACCACGGGCGGGCACCCCACATGATGTTTTTGAAGGGGTAGCCCGTGCTGTAGTCGTTGATTCCTGCGAGGTTCATCGCGATCGGCAGCTTGAGCGCTGGCGGCGGCGGCGGAGCTGATGGCGCGGGCGGGGGATCTGCGGCCTGAGCGGCAATGGGATGGAAAAGCAGGGCGGCTCCGAGGAAGAGTTTTCTGAATCGATCAAGGGAATGGTGGTTCATGGATTGACTGCTGTGAATTTGATTTTTGGGAGGCTTCTGAAACAAGCCGTTGGGCCGGACCGGAGGGCGGGGAAAAGGGGACTGATTGATTGTTTCATGCAATTATTAGCGACGCGTGCGAATTTGAATGGAATGAAATCCGAGGCAACGCTTGAGAAGTGACACGCTCTTCGATTGGGCCCGGGGTGCCGAGGGAGCGTTGGATTTTGTATATTATACAAGGAGGGCGTGTTTTGAGTTTTCAAGAAGGATTTTCCAAACAAGGCCCTGTTAAACGAAACGAGAGCATGGCTCACAAGTCAAAAAGAGTTCTACTACCCGAGAGGGTAGTGGAGCGGGTGGAAAAAGTGTTTAAGGAGACAAACCCTGAGTCTTGGGACTCGCACTGTTCGCACATCCACCGAGCCTGATAAATATGATTCAACGATGATCCGGTTGTCCTTGCTTCGATGTTCGCGAATCAGATCAATCCAGATGAATGATGCCGCGTTGAAGGGCTGCGGAAGTGGCTTCCGTACGATCAAGGACATCCATTTTACGCAGGATATTCTTAAGGTGCCATTTCGCCGTGTTTTCTGAAAAGCCCAGAACACCGCCGATCTCCCGATTGCTCAGGCCTTTGGAAACAAGAGTAAGAACCTCGATTTCCCGTGCGGTGAGTGACGATGCAGGATCCCGTTGATTGAGGCGAGCGCGGACGGCAGGCGGAAGATAGATATTTCCAGCTACCACGCGATGGATGCCTTCTGCTAGAATTTCGGGTGGGGTGTCTTTCATAAGGTAGCCGCACGCGCCGGCATTCATTGCACGGTGAATATCTTCTTCACCATCATAAGTGGTGAGGATCAATATTTTGGCTTCGGGGAACTCGGAAAGAATCAATTGGGTTGCCTTTATGCCATCGCAGATGGGCATGCGCATGTCCATCAGAACGATGTCTGGTCGGAATTCGCGGTAGGCGATCACCGCCGCCTCGCCATCACCAGCTTCGCCAACGACCTGTATCTTCGGGAACTTTCCCAACAGCGCACGGAGACCGATTCTGACAACATAGTGATCATCAACGAGCAGCGTACGGATCACGGAATCGGAATGCATCGAGAGGTGGATTTTAGCAATTCAGTTTGTGAATCTCGATGGTGGTTCCTAGCCCTGGAGTGCTTGCGAGTGACATCTCCGCACCTATTCTCCTGGCGCGTTCCCTCATCCCGACGAGGCCGAAGTGGTGTCCGCCATCCAGCAGGTCCGCCTTTGTATCAAAGCCAATCCCATCATCAACGATGCGAAGTGTCACGCGATCTTGCGCAAAAATGAGTGCGATTTGAACCAATCTTGATTTGCCATGTTTGATCGAGTTTGCGAGAGCCTCCTGAGCGAAACGCAGTAAATTACTTTCAACGATTTCCGGCAGGAGGCGGATGGGTCCATCCACCGTGAGC
>JBBRIB010000313.1:0-4302 GCA_038221745.1 Verrucomicrobiales bacterium | reverse complement strand
GGCAAAATATTCTAGTACGTCCAGTCATGAAGAAATCCAGCCACCGAAAGCTATGGATTCTCTATCTGTTAGCACTCTTCCAGCTAGCAGCCGGACCTTTCGTGATTGTTTCCATCGCCCTGTTTTGCCGGCTCACCGTCTCGGAGATTCCCAAGTACGGAGTGGGCTCCGCGATGGCGAAGGCATGGAACAACAAGAAATTCCAAGGCACACTCTGCGCCGCAGCAGGTTTAACTGACACCGAAAAGTCACAGTTGCCGCATAAAAATCCATACGACCCGCTTCTGAAAGTGAAAATGCCTCCCGCAGTGTGGCAGGAAGCGCGCTTTAAGTCTGTCAATCACTCGCAGCTCCTGCCCCAGTTGGAGATCGAGCGGATATGGACTCCAGCATGGCCGCAGGCACCCCCCGCGCCGCCGCCACGAGTGGGATAATCTTTCCGGGGCCGGCATCCGCCCGCCGCGCTTATCCGTAGCCTCTCCAGACGCGCCCGAGTGATACTCCGGCGGATTACGCATTTTCCTCCACTCCCCATTCATTATCATGAAAATCTCTCATCTTACACCCCTCTCTCTATCATTTCTCACTTTGACCGCCACCGCGCAAACCATTAACTCATCAGAAAAACCGAACAACCCCCGTACACTCGATGCCCTCGTCGTCACCGGCAAGTCAGAGAGTCTCATCGGCGAGGCCACCTCGGCCTCGAAAGGCCAAACCAGCGCCGCAGAACTCGCCGCCCGCGCTATCCTACGCCGCGGAGAAATCCTTGAGGCCATCCCCGGAGTCGTCATCACCCAGCACTCGGGCGATGGCAAGGCGAACCAATACTTCGTCCGTGGCTATAACCTCGATCATGGTACGGATTTCTCCATCTCCATGGATGGCCAACCCGTAAATTTCGTCACCCACGCCCATGGCCAAGGCTATGCGGATCTCAATCCCATCATTCCCGAGCTGGTCGAGCAGTTGGACTATTGGAAAGGCCCGTTCTTCGGCGAGCTGGGCGATCTCAGCACCGCCGGAGCTGCCAAGTTCCGCTTCTTCGATATGCTGCCCCAGGGCATCGCCAGCTTCACTTTCGGTGAGGATCACTACATCCGTGGCCTCCTTGCCGATACCATCGATCTCTCGAACCCTGCAACTCCCCAAGATACCGGTTCCAAGAACCCCGCCTTCACTCCGCCTAACAGTGATCGCTCCGGCCTCACCTACGCCTTGGAGTATAACTACTACGATGGCCCGTGGGAACGCGAGGGAAACTCACAAAGTATGAATGGCTTCCTGAAGTATTTCAAAGAATCCGGCCCCGATAAATTCAACATCACCGCGATGGGCTACGATGGCCGCTGGGATTCCACCGACCAAATCCCCCAACGCGCCATCCGGGATGGTAGCCTAGATCGTCTCGGTAATATCGACGATACCGTAGGCGGTGATTCCAGCCGCTATAGCTTGATGGCCGCATGGGATCATGAACATGCCGACGGTCGCACGCATGCGGATTTCTACGTCGGCACCTATGATCTCCAGCTTTTCTCAAACTTCACCTACTTCCTATCAGATCCCATCAACGGTGATCAATTCGAGCAAAGCGAAGACCGCATTTTCACCGGCGGAGAGATTTCCCGCGAGTGGGATCTCGGGGCCAAGGATAAACTTAAAATCGGCCTGCAAACCCGCCATGACTTCATTGATGGCATAGGCCTCTACAATACGGACCGCACCAAGCGCTTCAACACCCTCAAGCAGAACGATGTCTATGAAGGCAGCCTCGGGGTTTTTGCCACCGGCATCCATCATGTGAACGATTGGTTCCGCATTCAGCCCGGCCTGCGTGCCGATGGCTTCTATTTTGATATTGACAGCCGGGCAACCCCTGCGGATTCCGGCAATGATACCGATGCGATCATCAGCCCCAAGCTCAGCCTGATTTTCGGCCCTTGGGCAGATACGGAAATCTATGTGAATGCGGGCACCGGATTCCATAGCAACGATGCCCGTGGTGTCACCCTCGCCGTAGATCCCGTGGATCCGCTGGTGCGCACTTACGGCTATGAACTCGGCGTCCGCACCGAGGCTGTGCGGGATGTCGTCAGCACGGTTTCCTTGTTCTATCTTCATAGTGATTCGGAGTTGTTATATGTAGGGGATGCGGGAACTTCCGAGGTCGGCCCTGCCTCGGAACGCTACGGCATCGAGTGGTCCACCTACTGGCAACCCGATGACTGGATCAAGCTCGATAACGAAGCCACCCTCGCCGATGCCAAACTGTTAGGTGTGGGCGATGCGAATGACATTCCTGGTGCGGTTCCATTCATTCTGAGCACCGGTATCACCCTTGGTAAACAAGAGGGCCTCTTCGGCAGCCTGCGTTCCCGTTACTTCGGCCCCCGCCCGCTCATCGAGGATGGCAGTGTAGAGTCCCGCCAGAATTGGCAGGTGAACGCCCGCATCGGCTATCGCAAAAACGACTGGGAAGTGGCCGTGGATTGCTTGAATTTGTTAGGTAGAAATGACAATGACATCGAATACTTCTACGAGAGCCAACTCCCCGGCGAGGCCAGCCCCGTCGCAGATACTCACCTCCACCCCGCTGAGCCACGCACCTTCCGCATTTCCCTCACCAAGCATTTCTAAAACCGAGGCTGCCGCTACAAGCGATTTATTGGTAAAGCACTGTAGCGGCGTGTCTTTGACCGTCGCAGCCCCTGAACCGCCAAAGAGCTTCGCATCCCTCATTCGCTACGACACTCATAGAGGTGCCGCTACAAGCGATCCATTCGCAAAGCACTGTAGCGGCGTGTCTGTGACCGTCGCGGCCATTGAACTGCCGAAGAGCTTCGGACACCTCATCCGCTACGACACTCATAGAGATGCCGCTACAAGCGATCCATTGGCGGAGGCGTGTCTGTGACAGTCGCGGTCAAAGAATGATATGATGGGGCGGGTGCTTTTATTTGCCGGAGCGGATTGCATGGGCATTGATGATAAGTAGATCGGCGGAGGAACCCTCGGCGACCTTGCCGGTCACGGTCACGGCGGCGAGGTTTGCCAACCCACCAACGCCTTCGACGGACTCCTTGAGCACGCGGCCATCCGTACCCACGATCTGGATGGTGGCGATACCGCGTTTTTTGTCTTCCGGAGAATCACAGCAAGTGTCCCAGGGAGTTGTGCAATTGTCAGCTGGGTCTTCATTGCAGGGGGTGAGCACTTCGGGATCGCCGAGGATGAAGGCGGAGCGACCGTCCACGAAGGGTTTTGCATTGCCCATGATCTTGCCGCTGACGGTGATTTCATCGCCGGGTTTGGCGGTGGAGCGGATGAGATGAATGGGCTTCGGTTCACCGGTCGGAGCGGTGGCGAGCACGGCGGATAGCGCGGCACTGGGGGCGCTTGTGGTGGGAGCGATGACGGAGGTTTCTTTCTTTTCGCAAGATGCGAGAAGGGCGGTGATGGCAAGTGAGAGGCAGGCAGTTTTCATTTTCATAATTTGTTGGTGTTGGTGATTTTCAGGACATGCGGAGAGCGATGGGAAGCGGTGGCTTGAGGCAGCGGATAGCGGGCGGGAGTGCGCCGAGCAAACCGAGCAGCAGGCCGGTCACGATGCCGGTGATGGCGACGCCGGGACCGACTTCCAAGGTGAAGGCTCCGATGGAAAAGGGAATCGTCCTACCGTCCAGCAAAGCAACAGCGATGACCGAGGCGAGCAGCGCACCAGTGAGACAGGCCAGGGTGCTCTCCTGGACGAGACTCGCTAGCAGCGCACCGCGGCTGAAGCCGATGGATTGCAGGGTCGCCATTTCCCGGACGCGGGAGGCGAAGGCGGCGTAGAGCGTATTGACGCCGCCGAACAGCGCGCCCGCCGCGATGAGTCCGGCGGTGATCCAGGTCATGGCTCGGAGGGGTTTGAAAAAGGAACTGAGGCGCGAGTAGTAGTCGCTTTCCCGCAGCGCGGTCAGTTCGAGGTCGAGTCGTTGTTTCGCGAAGAGATCGGCTTCTGCGTAATCGGCGGGATCGTCGAGGCGGAGGACGACGCAGGACAGCGTTTCGCGTTTCGCCAACACCCGCAGGTCGCCAAGCGTGGCCCAGATTTCGGATTCCAAGACGGTGCCGGGTGCGGCGAAAATTCCTGAAATTTTCAGGGATTGGTTGTCCAGTATGAGGGTGCCGCCGACTTTGAGATCGCTTTCCGCGAGGCCGAGTTTCCGCCTGGCGAGGCGGCCGACCATGAGCTCGCCCGCGCCGGGGAAATTTCCTGCGGTCAATCTCACCTCGGGATGGACCCGCAGCGCTTGG
>JBBRIB010000312.1:0-4318 GCA_038221745.1 Verrucomicrobiales bacterium | reverse complement strand
TATTGCTGAAACTGTCCATACCAAATTCAATAGTTTAAAGCCTGCTAGATCACAAGTGAAAATTTCGTCACATTGAGGGTATGTCAGCCGGCAAAACCAAGTCCACGTGGCCCGCAGCACTGGCCTTGGGAAGTTCATACTAAGTGGCGTGGTTCTTTTCGGGGAGCTGATGAAGATAGGCTCTGAGTCGGTCTTTTCCATCGTATTTTTGGAACGCCAGTTTGCCTTCCAGTCCGTGGGCTGCTTGGTTCTTAAGATGCATGATTAATTTACAAAGAGATCAAAACGCACTGCGAATCTCTACTAACAAGCGGTTCACCTGGTCCCGATCCGGTTGATCCTGCAAGTTTGATGTCTCGAATGCTGCGATACTTTCCGTGAGTTGTTCTTCGGCGCGTGCAACCAGATCCTCATATTGAAACTCACCGGACCTAACACGCAAGAGGTATTCACGATTCGGGCGGCGGATGCGGAGCACTCTTTCCCGGGCAATCTCACCAGCCATATCCAGCAGACGTATGGTATGCAGGAGGTTCTTGGAATCATAGCCACGACCATGTTGGGCATTGGTGGTGTAGCGTTCCTCATTCCGCTGGCTGACCCATTCCCAATACTCCCGATGCGCCTTGCAGTGGGCGCGGAAGGCGTCATGGTTGAATTGCATCCAGCCGATAGGTTCAGCTTCTTTGGGCACGCTGGTAAAAATGAGCGCGTCCGGGTCTTTGAGGGAAACCAAGCCCCGGTAAATGGTGTCCGGATCATGATAGATCGCAAACATTCCGGCGGTGTGCTGGACGGCCGTGAGCCCGCATTTCTGCGGATCGAGATTTCTATCGGAAAGCCATTCAAGCACCGGCACGCTGCCTTGACCTTGCGGGACGTTGCAGAAATCCAGCAATGCCAGGCGCTTCTCCGGTTGCGGATTGACGATCTTTTTGTTCAACCCGCGAGCTTTGCGGATCTGGCCCATCGCGTATTCGCCGAAAGTTCTCGCACAGAGCTTGGATAGAAAAATCTCAGGTTTGAGCAGCTTGAAAAGCGGGTGCTGCAACCGGATGCAATCCTCCGGCATCGCAAGAAGCTCAAGCGCGTTCGGGTTGTTCTTAAACAGCAATGAAACGAAATGTCCGAGCTCGTAATAGACCTGATCGCTGCGCTCGTCGGCGACCTGCTCGATGGTGTCGAGTCCCGCGATGAATGATCGAGGCGCGACGAACACTCCTCTCCGATCCTCATCCGAACCTTCAATAGCCGTGCCATAGGCGTGACTGCCGGCGATGGTGTCCAGCAGTAACAGATCCGGGCAGCGGATCCGATCCAAGGTGAAATCCGTGGGTTGGAGAAGTTTGATAGGTCGATAGATTTCACTTCGCAAAAGGCGGTCAAGCGAGGCGATATCACCGCTGCCTTGAGGGAGGGTTGTCATGCTTTCCAGAAACTCGTGAAGGAAGGCATCCAGTGCGGGAAGACGATCCAATCGTTCGCTTTCCGCCGTGCGGGCCTTGTGTTCTAACAGCTCTGGAATCAGCGCTTGGACTGCCGGAATCGCTGTTGCGAAGAGATCGGCAAACGGCACGGGTGGGATCTCACCGGTCTCGGCAATCCATTTTGCCGCAAGCGCCGCCCGCAGCGCGTAGAGATAGTCCTTGGCGCGAACTTGGTCGTCGCGGAGTTTTCCCAGCACCATTTGCTTTGCCAGACCGCGATAGTGATCCGAAGACGCGCGGGGAGAGAATATCTCTCGCGCCATTGTCTGCCAACGTTCGCGGAAGCCGTTTTCATTTCGATAAACAATCGGTGAGTGGAGCCACTCAACGAGTGCTCCATTCGATTTTCCCAACAACCTCGCCGCCTTACGGATGTCCCAACCACCCGCGTCCAATTCCCCTTCCAAGGGCAAGTCGATGGATTCAAGACCTTCCTTAACCGAAATGTATGACTCTGCCGACCGGATGAAAATGAAACGGATGTCATAGTCGCTATCCGGCGAGGCAAATCCCCAAGCCCGGCTGCCAGACTCACAGGCGTAAACGATGCGCACACGGTGAGTGGACTCGATGCGGGATAGGAGAGTGTTGATTTGAGTGAGCATGAATCCAATTGTCAGGAGAGTTTTAGGCAGAGACCGTCGGCAGCTCAAGCCTTGCGTGAAGCAATATCCGCCCCAAGACATCAACCAGTTTATCGAATTGTGCCTTTTGCGGAAAGTTGAGCTCCTGCTGGTCGGCGGCGATGAAATCCTGGTGATTGGGAAGAGAGAACTCATCCATAACAAGCTGTTGTTCGGCCGTGCTGAAGACCTTGGTGACTTTGGTGACTCCAAGAGAAGAGCCGTTGAACCTTGGAATCTGCCTCACCGGCTGATGAAGGAAACCATCGAAGCCCACAAACTTTGAGCCGAGATGCAATCACCGCATGATCCCACCCATCTCCGTGGGAGCGCTAATTTATCTATCACTGCCTAATGTTAGTTTTTACCCGCGCAATCCTGAAACAAGGATCACGACTAGCAGGACCGTTCCGAGAATTCCCATCACCAGGCCGAAAATAGCGCGGCCCATGCCATGCTTTACCCTGGCTGTTCCATTGCTGCGGCGAATGTCGCGAATTGCTACAAGCGACACGACTAACGAAATCGGAGCGGGAAGGAGGATCATCGAGAAAAGCCCAAGATAACCTGCGGCAATGGCCCAACCGGACCGGGCGACAGGAAGCAATAGACGTAGTCCGGCGTCGTTCAAACTTCCAGGCTGAGGTGTGACACCCGCTCGGACGGATTTTCCGAATCCGGATTTACGACCAGAGGAACACGGCTGCGGCCTGGTTTGAGCCATGAAGGAATCGGCGGGTGAAGCGTGACGCTGCCATCGGCATGGATTTCTGCGTCAGATTCCAAAGTCTTCATACGGTTAACAATACGATGAATGAGAAAAGGTAAATCTCCAAGAGCCGGGGACGAATCCTGCAACGGACTGCGGCGTGTTCGGAGATTCTTAATGATGTAGCTCATATCGATGAACCGCTTCTAAACGACCTATCATGTTTTTTCTTGAAAATTGCCATAATGGTTTTCATATTTCACGAGCCGTAAGCGAAACTTCCCGTCGAGCGCTGCTAATCCGCGTTAAGCAATTGATTGAGAACTTTCGAATGACGGCACTCTAGGGCCTCGGCAATGCGGTAAGACCACGCTTGCGCGGACTTTCGAGGTGATGAGTGACTGCTGGAATTCATCCGATGCCCGTCTCCCACCAATCACCGGCCCTTGAGAAGATCGCTCTCTTCCGCTCGCTCTTCGCCGGGCGGGAAGAGGTCTATCCGATCCAGTACGTCAGCCGGAAGACGGGCAAGCCGGGATATTCTCCAGCCTGTGGCAACGAATGGGTGCGGGGAATCTGTGATAAGCCGCGCACCAAATGTGGCGACTGCGCCTATCAAAAATGGCTGCCTGCCACCGATGATGTCATCCACCGCCACCTTGCCGGCGAAATCACCATCGGCGTCTATCCGATGTTGCTGGACGAGACCTGTCGTTTCCTCGCAGTGGATTTCGATGGCGATGGCTGGGCGGACGACGCTCTGGCATTTATTGAAACCTGTCGGATGAAATGCCTGCCCGCCGCTCTCGAACGTTCCCGCTCGGGGAATGGCGGCCATGTCTGGTTGTTCTTCAGCGAGGCGGTGCCCGCGTCACTCGCCCGCAGACTCGGCAGCCATATTCTCACCGACACCACTGGCCGCCGCCCACAGACAAAGCTCGCATCCTACGATCGCTTTTTCCCTAACCAGGACACAATGCCTCGCGGAGGCTTCGGAAATCTAATTGCTCTGCCGCTACAGAAGAACCCCCGCGCTTCGGACAACAGCGTGTTTATTGATGAGTCCCTCACGCCATTTCCGGATCAATGGTGCCACCTTCAGTCGCTTCAAAGAATCTCCAAACAACAGGCCGGCGACCTCGTGGAAGCGGCCCAAACACGCGGTAATATCATCGGCGTCCGCATGGCTCCAAGCGACGATGAAGATAGCTCCGAGCCGTGGAAATCCCCACCATCCCGCCAGCGATCGGACCGCCCATCCGGAACGATGCCCGCCGCCGTCACCATCACCTCCGCCGACCAGTTATACTTTCCAAAAGAGCAACTGACACCCAGCCTCCACAACGCCTTGGCCCGCCTGGCCGCCTTTCAGAACCCCGAGTTCTACAAAGCCCAGGCGATGCGGATTTCCACCTACGACAAGCCTCGTATCATCGCCTGCGCCGAGGATCTTCCGGGGCACCTCGCCCTGCCACGCGGTTGTCTCGATGAAGTGCTGG
>JBBRIB010000311.1:0-4332 GCA_038221745.1 Verrucomicrobiales bacterium | reverse complement strand
GGGCACATTCGGGATTGTTTTGGGATGGCCGCGCCAAAACGCTCCGGGAGCAAGTCCTCATGCCCATCGTCGATCCTACCGAGATGGGGGAATCGTTGGAAAATGTCCTCGCCAAACTGAAGGCGGAGCCGAGTTATCCCGCGGAGTTCAAGAAGGCGCATGGTGAGGAAATCTCGGCGGATACCCTGGCGAAATCGCTCGAACAATTCCTCCTCACTCTTGTCTCGCAAGACTCGAAATTCGACCGTGCCGTTAGGAAACAGGTGGAACTTACCCAAGAGGAAAAGCAGGGCCTGAGTCTTTTCGTGACCGAGCATGAACCAGCCCGCGGCCTGCGGGGTGCGGATTGTTTTCATTGCCATGGCGGCACCCTTTTCACGGATAATCTTTTCCATAACAACGGCCTCAAGCTCGATGATTCCGATATTGGCTTGATGGCAATCACTGGAAATCCATCAGACCGCGGCAAATTTCGGACACCCTCATTGAGAAACATCTCCGCGACGGGGCCCTACATGCACGATGGCCGCTTCGCCACGCTTGAAGAAGTCGTCGCACATTATAACTCCGGTGTCGTCCGCACTGAAACTCTCGATCCCAATCTTGGCAAGCATCCTGCCGCTGGTCTTGGTCTCAACGAAGCCGAACAAAAGGCATTGGTCGCCTTTCTCAAAACCCTCGCGGAACCGCCGGCGGCATCCGCACCCGCTCAAGACGCAAGCGCCCACGCTGGAAAAACTGTTCCCCCCGTATCACCATGACATCCTTGTTCAAACGAAGCCAGGTTTTCTCTTTGCTCACCGCTTCCCTCGCGATGGCTTCATTCGCACGCGCGGATCTCAATCCCCATACGATTTCAGATCCCTTGGCTGCCGAAGCTGCCACTCTCACCTCCGGATTCTTTCCCATCTCCAATCCAGCCCCGGTAGATCCCACAGGACAAGGTGCATGGGGAGCGGTGATTCCTTGGACACCTCACATTCCCGTCACCGCCGCCACCCTGCCTGATGGCCGATTACTGACCTTCTCATCGAACGAAAGAACCAGTTTCCCCTTCGGCCCTGAGTTTACCTACACCGCGATTTGGGATCCGGCCACGGGCCTTTTCTCCAGCGATATCAATAACATTCGCCATGATATGTTTTGTGGTGGCACTTCGATGCTACCTGATGGCCGTATGGTGGTGAATGGCGGGAGAAACGCCTCCGTGCTCTCAAGTATCTTTGATTTCCGCACCAACCAGTGGACAGCTCTTCAAAGCATGGCAGATGGCCGTTGGTATAACACAAGTGTCGCCTTGCCGGATGGCAATGTCTTTACTGTGGGCGGCACCGTGAGCACCACTTCCGGCGGGCAACGGACGGCAGAACTTTGGAACTCAGCGACCGGCTGGCGCAGGCTCACCGGCATCCCATGGCTCAATGTCCTCAACCAACCGGGATACACGAATTTCTGGCATCCCTTCCTGATGGTGGCTCCTAACGGAAAGATGTTCCATTTCGGACCTACCGATCAGATGAATTGGGTCACTACAAACGGTACCGGCACGCTCGTTCCATCCGGCCAGAATGTTCCCGGTGCGCATTACCCGAAAGAGGGCGCATGGGCAATGTATGATGAGGGAAAAATCCTTGTCACCGGCGGTGGTGCGAACACTACGGAAAATCTTTTGGATCCCACCACGGGTACCAGCACCACGCTCGCTTACACGATTGATCTTAATGGAACCAACCCAATCGTCACCCCTGCCGCGTCGATGGCAAACCCCCGCCAGCTGGCAAACTCCGTCGTCCTGCCCAATGGCGAGGTGATGGTAATCGGTGGAAACACCAGCGGCTTGAAATTCAGCGACGTGGGTTCAATTCTAACACCTGAGTTATGGAACCCCCGCACCGGCACCTGGCGGGCTCTCACCGCGATGGCCATCCCACGAAACTATCATTCGGTAGCTCTGCTTCTGCCTGATGGCCGGGTCTGGTCCGGCGGTGGTGGCCTCAGCGCGAATGTGGCAACCAATCACCAGGATGCACAAATTTTCACCCCTCCCGCGCTCTTCGCGCCCGATGGATCGCTCGCCGTGCGCCCGGTGATCACCCAAGCGCCCACCTTGATCGGCCCTAACAATACTTTTACCGTTCTGGCCACACCCGGCATCTGCAAGTTTGCCTTCATCCGGATGTCTGCGGTGACCCACTCGGTGAACACCGACCTCCGCTACCTAAGCGTACCCTTCGTGGAGAACACACCCGGGGTTTATACTCTTACTTCCCACAGCAGTTCCAACGTCCTGATGCCGGGATATTGGATGCTTTTCGCCTTGGATGGCCAAAGCGTTCACTCGGTTTCTAAAATCATCCAGGTCGCCCATAGCTCAGCCCTCTCGATCACCAATCCGGGCGACCAATTGCCGATCCAGGGACGGCCTGTGAGCCTGCCGGTTTCCACCTCGATTTCACCAGGAACAACAGTCACCTACTCCGCCACCGGACTCCCTGGCGGACTTTCCATCAATCCCACAACGGGCATTATCTCAGGAACCACCAATGCTCCCGTCGGAAACTACTGGTCATCGGTGATGGCCACCCCTAATATTGGCGGGGCTGTCACCATCTCATTCAACTGGAATGTGCTTTTGCCAAATCTCGGAACCGGGACTATCCTTGGGGAGCTTTGGTATATTACTGATGGTTCGAATATTAATATAAATAATCTCGCAGAAAACGGCAGGTATCCCGAGCTGCCAACCGAGCGCGAGCAGTTGTTATCTCTCGAAGTTCCTGCGGATCAGGGAGATAACTTGATACGAAGGATCCGTGGCTACGTGCATCCTCCGGTGACCGGAGGATATCGCTTCTCGATAGCCTCTGATGGAGTGTCAAGGCTCCTTCTCAGCACCAATGCCAACCCAGCCAATGCGGTGCAGATCGCAAGCAACGATGCATTCCCCGTATTGCCCCGCGAATGGAACCAGAACTTGGCTCAAACTTCCACCTATTACACGCTTCAAGCTGGCCAACGGTATTATATCGAAGCGATCCTGAAGGAAGACTCAGGTCCAGACCATTTAGCCGTCGGCTGGTCATTGCCGGGATCGTTGGATATAACTGTCATCTCAGGCCAGTATCTCTCCCCGTTTGATCCATTGAGTTCATTCACCGCTGCTTGGTATCTTGATGAAAAAACATGGAACGGCACAGCTGGAGAGGCCAAAGTCTCATCTCCTTTCGTGAATGGTCTTGATGGCTCCACCCAAGGCGGGTGCGCCACCTCAAATACAAGTCCCGTGATCGCCGGAAATCCCGGCACTGGCCGCTTTGGAAGATTTGATGGCATTGATGACTGTGTAAGCGTTCCTCACAATCCCGCCCTCAATCCAAACGATATCACGATTAGCGCGTGGGTGCGCCTGCGCAGCGCCTCAGGTTCCTGGCGCTCAGTCGCGACATCCAGAGAATCCACAGGAGGAAACTTTAAAGGATTCGGACTCTACGCCACAGAAGACGGCAAATGGATGTTCCTCACAGGAACCAACTGGACAGCACTTACGGGGCCAAGCGTGGTGGCAGAACAGTGGACTCATGTGGCTGGAACCTTCCGTACCGTTGACGGCTTCCGCAATGGCGTGAGAACCCTGTATGTGAATGGAATTCTAGTGGCGCAAGACTGGGCGAGATATGTGCCGCCTGCCACAGGCCCGCTTTTCATCGGTGCGGCTTCCAGCGGCGGTGGCGCAGGCGATTTCATGGCCGGAGATATAGACGAAGTTCGCCTTTATCCTGCTTCACTCGGTGCCAACGATCTCGTGCCGCTCATGAACTTGCGCCGTTCGGTTGCTTCAAGTCCTGTCGTTGTGAACCCCGGGCCAATTGCGAATGCCCGCGATTCGAACATTTACCGGACCATCCAAGCGAGCGATGGGAGCAACAATCCTATGACCTTCTCGGCCACCGGATTGCCAACCGGGCTGACCATTTCCACAAACACCGGAATTATCTCGGGTTCACCCAACACTCTCGGAAATTTCAATGTGGTCATCACCGCTTCAAACTCAGGTGGCGACTCGGGCACGGCTTCGTTTGTTTGGTCTATCGTTGAAAATCTCACTGTTACCCCGGTCAATTCACCCCCTTCGCCCTCCACCGGGTTGAAATCCTTCACTGCCAGCAGCACGGGTGGAAGTAATGTGCAATTTCGTTGGAACTTCGGCGATGGTTCGCCAGAAACTACCTTGTCCGGTTCCCCGAACGCCTCCTACACCTTCCCCGGCCCAGGTCGCTATCTTGTAACGGTCACGGCCACGGACGATAGCGGAGCCATCGTTACGGGCAGTTT
>JBBRIB010000310.1:0-4348 GCA_038221745.1 Verrucomicrobiales bacterium | reverse complement strand
GAGGTTAGTCCAAGGGGAAGCGGTGTCAAGGTCGGGGGCTGGAGGGGGCGTGGAAAAGAATAGCCGGGCGAGCATTGGTTGGGATTCTGGCCAAAGTGCGGGGAAGGCGCTTGCCGGAGGAATGAAAAAAAGAGCGGGTTGGAAGCTCACGCTTCACTGAATGATTCGGAACCTGCCTCACTGCCTGGCCCAACGTTCGAGGAGGTTGAAGCGTTTGCGGTCGCCCCATTGGGAGAGGGTGGCACGATTGTCGATTTCATCAAACAAGCGCAAGGCGGTGGTGCGATCTTCAGCGATGCAGGCGAGGCGGGTGTAGGCGTTGAGGAGTTCGATGGACTCGGGATACTTCTTTCTCATCATTTCAAAGCCGGTCTGGGTCATGCTCCATGAGGCTTTGGTCTCGGCGAAAAGATCGTCGTAGTAACCGCGTTGATCCATGATGACGCGCACGTAGCTCTCCGGGCCGAGGCCACCCGCCCGCGAGATTTCCTTTTCAGCGGCGGCTTCCCAATCGCCCTCGTCGCCTTGCCAGCGGGTCATCAAGAAGCGGGCTTGGGCGAGGTCGTGTTCAAAGTATTGCGGCTCGATGGCTTTGGCTTCTTCGAAGACTTTTGCGAATTCCGGCTTCGGCCATGATTGGCCGGGGGCGAGGTTCATGAGGCTGGCCCACAGGCCGGGGCACTTGACTGGCAGGGATTTGGCGTGATCGAGGACGGTTCTTGCTTGCTTGAATCGCTCATTCATCAGCAGCAACGCCTCCGGGGAAACTTCATTCAAGTAGCCGGTGCCACGGGCATGCCAGGCATATTGGGTGAGAAAATTTCCTTTGGCGACGTGGGCGGTGATGGATTCGGGAAACTGCTTGGTCCATGCGGTTAGGATTTTTTCGTGATCCTGCCAAACAGGTTCAGCAGCCGCTTCGTCACAGGCCAGCGAGGCATAGAGATGAGCGAGTTTCCAGGTGCCATCTTTGAAGCGTTCCTTGCTTTCCCGCGCTTGGTTTGCTGCGGCTTCGAGGGCTTCGAGATTCTTGTTAAAGAAATAACCGCGTGTTTTAAAGCGGTATTCCTCGATGCCGATGATGATCAGATCCTTGCCTGCGGCATAGGCGGCTTTTTCCGGTGAATACTCTTTTTCTCCGCACGAACTGGCGCCTAGAACCACTGCAAGGATCGGGAGCAGGCGGTAGAGAGTGTAACGCTTTGAGATGGGGAGCGCGGGCATGAAGAAAGTATAGCGCTGAAAATCGAGGGATCGAACTGTTATTTATCCGTGGGCTTGGAAGGCTTGATCGCGGTGCGCTCGATGAACTCGATGATCGTTCCTGCGACGTCTTTTTTGGAGGATTGCTCGATGCCCTCGAGACCGGGCGAGGAATTCACTTCCATGACGACCGGGCCGTGGTTCGAACGGAGCAGATCCACACCGGCGACGTTGAGTCCCATGGCTTTGGCGGCACTGATGGCGACGGCCCGCTCATCCGAGGAAATCTTCACCTGCTGGGAAGATCCGCCGCGGTGGAGATTCGAGCGGAACTCGCCCTTGGCGGCTTGGCGTTTCATCGAGGCGACGACCTTGCCGCCGACGACCACGCAACGGATGTCCGCGCCCTCGGCCTCTTTGATGAATTCTTGGACGAGGATGTTTGCGTTGAGACCTTTGAAGGCTTCGATGACGGACTCGGCGGCATTCGTGGTTTCCGCGAGAACCACTCCCACGCCCTGGGTGCCTTCGAGAAGCTTGATGACGAGAGGCGCACCGCCGCACATTTTGATCAGGCTGGCGGTGGCATCCGTGTGGTGGGCAAAGCCGGTAACGGGCAGGCCGATGCCGCGCTTGGCGAGGATTTGCAGCGAGCGCAGCTTGTCGCGCGAGCGGGCGATGGCCACGGATTCATTGAGGGTGAAAACATTCATCATCTCAAACTGGCGCACCACCGCATTGCCATAAAACGTGTGCCTCGCAGCGATGCGGGGGATGACGGCATCCGCGACGAGTTCCTCGGCATCCACATAGATGCGTGGCTTGCGGGAGGTGATGTTCATATAGCAGCGCAGGTAATCCACGACGCGGACTTCGTGGCCCCGGCTCTCGGCGGCCTTGACCAATGCGTTGGTGCTGTAGAGTGCCGCGTTACGGGAAAGGATGATGATCTTCATGGGGTGGGACGGGAGGTCACTGGTGAGAAGTCTCTGTGCAAAGGTGCAATAGAAGGCAGAGCTTGGGGGTCAATGAGAAAAACGATTGTGACGGAGCTTGTTACGAAGGTTAGGCACCAAGGAAACTCTCAGGCGCGGCGCAGCGTGAGGTGGATGATTTCCGCCGGGGCTTGGGTGCGGATGGGGAACCAGTTTCCCGTGCCATTCCCCACGACGAGGGCTTGGCCCGCTTTCTGATAGAGGCCGGACCAGTATTTATACATGGCGGGCCCCATGCCCAGCTCCCGGGTGACCATCAATTGGCCGCCATGGGTGTGGCCGGCCAAAGTGAGGGGGATGCCATGCTCGCAAGCAGCATCGAAGGCATGGGGGTGGTGCGCCAATAGAATGGGAAAGGTGCCGGACTCCTTTTGTTTCATCACCGTTTCCAAATCATTCGCCATGCCAGTTTCAGAGCGATTCCACACCAGCCCCATGATCTGGATGGGTTGTCCGCGCACCTGGACGATGGCGGATTGATTGCGGAGAAGCGCGATCCCGCTGGCACGAGTCTGGCGGACGAATTCGCGGGGATCATCAAACAGATCGTGATTTCCCTCCACCATAAAGAGGCCGTGGCGGGCTTGCAGTCGGGTGAGCATGCCGAGCGCGGCGGGGAGGTCTTTGATGGAGTTATCGATCAAGTCGCCCGTGAGCAAAATGAGGTCCGCGCCGAGTTGATTGGTGGCTTCGGCGATTCTTTCCAACAGCGGGCCTTGAGTAAATTTCCCGATGTGGGTATCGGTGATGTGGGCGATCGTAAGGCCTTCGAGTGCCGGGGGGAGATCCGCGATTCGAATGGTGAGATCACGGATGCGGAAACGCTGGGTCTGAGGCAGGGAGAAACCCGCCGCGCCGAAGGTGGCAAGGACAGGAAAGGACAGGGCGGCAGCACCTAACAGCTTACGGCGTCGAGGGTCGGCAAGCGAGACCGGTGGCGGTGTGGGCGAGGGGAGGAATTTTCCTTTGAGCGCTCTGACGAGGGACAGGAAACTCAAGCCCGTCATCATCGGCAGCGCGAGGAAGGGCAGGAAAATCAAGCCCCAGAGTAGAACGGCGGCGTAGAGTGCGGGGGGCACGGGGGTGGCGATCACTTCCCGGCGGGCGAGGATGACCCAGGTGAATCCCACCAGCAACAAAGTGAGGGCGATGCCGGAGAGGATGCGCACGGAGCGGTGGGTATTCATCCGGCCGAGGCGGCGGTCCGACCATCCCCACCAAACGAGTGAGAGCAGAGGGATGCCGAAGATGATGATAAGAAAGACGGACATGGGCGAGGCAAGGGTATCCTACCTAGAAATCTGGATTTTACAAATCCTGTATTCAGTTGAAATAGGGGAGAGGTTATTGAAGAGAAGCACGCAAAGAGAGCCAAGGGGCTGTTTAAAAAATCAAAAAGGAGCGCGTTCATTTTGAACGCTGTTTGCAGCCCCCCATGAAGCCAGGTAGGAACCTTCCCCGTTCCTACGTTTCCTTGGCGTGATTCGGTTCGAAGTCCTCATGGATTTGCATGGGCTTCTGTCTTTTCTGCGATCAATTTCCGGTAGGTCGCCACTTCGTCAGAAGCACGGCGTTTAAGTTCTGGATCTTTGTCCAAATCCACAAAGTAGAGGCCGAAGTCTGTGTTCGGATCAAACGGGTGGCCCCACTCGCGGTTTGAAGTGATGGACCAGAAGTTATAGCCTTTCACCGGCACGCCGTTCTTCAGTGCATTCTCGACCTGGGCGAGGTGATCGCGGAGGTATCGGCCTCTGGGGACACCGTTGGCGATGGGCACACTGCCATTCTCGACGATGAAAATTTCCTGCCCGGGAAACCAGCGGTGGAAGCGCTGCAAGGCGTGATAAAGTCCTTGAGGCCAGACCGGAGCCTTGAGGAAACGCCCGTGAGCGGCATCTTCAAGGGAGCGGAACAAGCCAAGTTTCCACGTCGGCAAGCCCCAGTAATAATCGAGTCCGACGAAGTCTTGCGCGCCTATCGCTTCCTTGGGGCAGAGTTCCAATGAAAGTCTGCCGGAGGTGCCAAGATACCACCAATTCGCATTGGCGATGAGGGTGGTGGTGCCCCAGAATCGCCAGGCCCAGTTCAACCAGCCGGATTTGGCTTCGAGGATCTGGAGGCGCTTGCTTGGCTCGATTTTCACAATTTCC
>JBBRIB010000309.1:0-4351 GCA_038221745.1 Verrucomicrobiales bacterium | reverse complement strand
TGGCAAACCCGCAGCCTCACTTTCATAGCGAACTCTTCGACCAGTGAATTGTCTTTTACCGATCTCTCTTTGGTCTCCAATGGGATCGACCTGCTCATTGATAACGTGCGAGTTGTGGCGAGCCGTGTACCGAATCTTACCCAGCGAACTCCGATTGTGACTTCCTTGGCGGCAAACTCGCTGGCGACGTTTGATATTTCATACATCCCGCTCACTGTGGGTGCTCAAACGGCAGTCCTGCGCATCGCAAGTGACGATTTGGATGAGAACCCATTTATCATCAATCTCAATGGGGCAGTCGGCCTCACCCAGCCTGAAATTGCCCTGATTTCCCCGGAAAATGCAGATCTTTCCAGTGGTGCGAACGCGACTGGCTTCAGGGTCGGTGCCGCAGCCAGCCGAATTTACACCATCCGCAACACTGGCAGCGCTGCGCTGACGGGCTTGGCCCTCTCGCTCACGGGAGCAGATGCCAGCCAGTTTTCCACTCTAGAGTTGAGGGCAGCCACAGTGGCTCCCGGCGGGAACACCACTTTCAAAGTAAATTTCAACCCCACTAGCCCGGGCGTAAAAACGGCTGTTCTCAGGCTTGCTAATAATGATGCGGATGAGAATCCATTCCTCCTCAATCTTACGGGTGGAGACCCTTTGGTCCTCCCAGAAATCGCCGTGGATTGGAACAATGGGACGGAAATCACAAGCAATTCGGGTATCACTCTCTATTCAACAACAAACGTTGGAAATACATCACCTTCAGTTACTTATAGAATTAGAAATCTTGGTCAATCCTCGCTTGTGGGAATTGCTCTCTCAGTTTCAGACACACAATTTGTTTTACCTGATTTTACCACTTCCACGCTTGCCCCCGGGGCCACGGCGAGTTTCGCAGTTGGCTTCCGGCCCACCGGCCGCGGTATGAAAAACGCCAAGATCCAAATCACCAGCAATGATGCGGACGAAAATCCATTCGTCATCAACGTTCGTGGTGAAGGCATTGTTCCCGCACCTCCAGCCCTTACCTTCCCGGAAATCGCGGTGGACTGGAACAACGGGGCGGAGCTTACGAGTAATTCAGACATAACAAATTATCCGGTAACAGCTGTTGGAGCTACCTCTGCGTTAGTGACTTACCGGATTAGAAATCTTGGTCAATCTTCACTTACAGGACTTGTTCTTTCAGTCACGGATGCACAATTCATTTTACCCAATTTCCCCACCTCCACCCTCGCCCCGGGTGCTACAGCGAGCTTCTCTGTTGGCTTCCGCCCCACGAGTGCCGGCCCGAAAAACGCCAAGCTTCAAATCACCAGCAACGACGCGGATGAGAATCCCTTCGTCATTAACGTCCGCGGGGCCGGCATCGTTCAGGTGCCTGAGATCGCCGTCCGGCTTGCCTCCGGGCAAGACATCCTCACCGCCGCCTACACGGCAGTCTTTGGCGCGACTTACACGGGAGGGACCACGGCGCCACTGATTTTCACCATTCAGAATACCGGGAACGCCCCCTTGAGTGGATTGAACCTCTCGGGTCCGTCGGATCAGTTTACAATTATCAATCCAGCTTCGGTTTCGCTGGCACCCGGGGCGAGCACCACTTTCAGCGTCGCCTTCAAGCCAACCAGCGCGGGTTTGAAATCCGGCACGTTGCTTCTTGCCAGCAACGATGCGGATGAAAACCCTTTCCGCATCAGCCTTACGGGCGTGGGGTTGCTCTCCAGTCCGGAAATTGCGGTGCAATTGGCGGATCGCACCGAGCTCGTGAGCGACTCCTCGATTTCAAACTTCGGTGCCTCTCAGGTGGGCGCAGCCACTGCGCCGCGAGTTTACACGATCCAGAATCTGGGAACTGCGGCATTAGTAGGGCTGGCCGTGACAAGTAGCTCGGCGGATTTTGAAATCACCAGCCCGCTCGTCGGCGCACTGCCGCCCGGTGGCAGCACCACCTTCAGCGCCCGCTTCAAGCCAGCGAGCGGGGGCTCAAAATCTGCGACTCTCAGAATCGCGAGCAACGACGCGAATGAGAACCCATTCATTATCAATATGCTAGGATCAGGAATCGCCGGGGTGCCGCGTATTTTGGTGAAACTAGGAAATGGCGTGGAACTGAACGATGGCTCAAGATTCGATTTTGGAAACGTGGGGATGAGGCAGTCTTTGGGACGCGTCATCACGGTGACGAACCTCGGAAATGCACCTCTCGCCGGATTGAGCACCTTCTACACCGGGCAGAAGCAGTTTTTCAATGTTTCAGGGTTTCCCGTGACATCGATCAATCCCGGTGAATCAACGACTTTCACCATCTCCGCCAGCCCCTCGTCCTTGGGAAACAAATCAGCAGTCGCCTTCATTTACAGCAACGATCCAACCCACAGTACACTTCGTATCGAGCTGGGGGTCAGCGGAGTGCTTGCCCCGGAAATCGCAGTCATTGCTCAAAACGACCACGATCTCACGGATGGACAATCGGCCGTTCCTTTCGGGAATCTGGTAGTCGGGCAGAGTGGAAACGCCATGGAATTCACGCTCCGCAATGTGGGATCTTTGGCCCTGAGCCAACTTTCGAGGTCCGTCACAGGTGCCCACGCAGGCGATTTTTCGGTGAGCGCTTTTAAGAGTTCCTCGCTGGCTGCGGGGAGATCCTCCACGTTTACTGTGGTGTTTAAGCCGGGAGCTGTGGGCCTGAGAACGGCTACCCTGAGCCTGAGCAGCAATGACAAGGACGAAAATCCATTTCGCATCCATCTAACTGGAAATGGTAATTCTGCCCTCTTGAATCAGCCTGCGATTGCTGCTGTAGCGGCGGCCAAACTGGCGAACCCGCCGATTCCCGAGCCTGCTCCCGTGGGGCCTGGTCTGCTCGCTGGACAGACGACCCTAGGTGGCCAGCAATTCCGGACGCTCACCTTGAGCTGGAGTGCCGGCGCACCTCGTGCTGGCTCCGAGGTCATTGAGGTTTCCACTAATCTGGTGGATTGGTTCAGCGGCAGCAATTTTACGGAAACCCTCATCGATACGGGTTCCATCCTCCAAGTGCGTGATCGAACTCCTTTCACCAGCATCCGGAATCGCTACATCCGTTTAAAGCCGACCCCGCAAGCAGACGCTGCCTTGCGGTGAGTCGATTTTAAAATTCGGCCAATTCCGCTCGTGCCAGCGAGTGGGCGGCGAGGTCTTCCACCTCTGCGATTGAAGAAACCTGGCAGAGTCTCTGGCGGAGTTCCTTGGCCCCCGGGAATCCTTTGCAGTAAGCCATCAAACGGGAGCGCATCGCCGTGAGGGTTTGTGCTTCAGTGCCATTGCGGCGGCTCTCCACTGCAAGATTGCAATGGCGGAGCACCAGTTCCCAGCGCTCTTCCAAGCGGATTTCAGCAAGAAGTTCGCCGGTTTGCAGAAAATGTTTCGCCTCGCGGAAAACCCACGGATTTTGCATCGCGGCCCGACCGATCATCACGCCGGAAACAGCAGTCTCGCGCTTCCGGCGTAGAATGTCTGCGCCGCAACCTAGATCGCCATTGCCGATCACCGGCACTTTAACGGCACGCGCCACCGCATCGATCACGTTCCAATCAGCCTCGCCGCCATAGCCCTGCGCCCGCGTCCGCCCGTGGACGGCGATGGCCTGCATACCGCTGTCCTCCAAGATTTTCGCTACTTCCACAGCATTTACCGAGTCCGCATCCCAGCCGATTCGCATTTTCGCGGTGACCGGCACGTCCTCGCCCATTGCCTTCGCCACTCCCGAGGCCACCTCAGCGAGCATCGGACAATCCCGCAGCAGGGAAGAGCCCCCATTACGCGCCACCACCTTGTTGACGGGACAGCCGAAGTTGATATCGATGAAATCCGGGGTGCGACCGGCCAAGCCCTTGTCGATGATCTTCCGCGCGGCCTCGCCCATTCTCACGCCATCCGCACCGAAGAGCTGCACGCCCACGGGCCGCTGGCTTTCGGAAAACTCGGTGTATTTCCGCGTCCGATCATCCGCCTGCATGATGCCCTCGGCGGAAACAAATTCCGTAACCATCACATCTGCCCCCAGATCCTTGCAGATTTGTCGAAAAATCACGTCGGTCACGCCCGCCATCGGCGCGAGATAGAGAGGAAATGCGTTGTTTAAAAACCAAGGAAGCACGGAGATAGTTTATCGCGCCATCGTGGCTGCGTCGATCCGAGATTATTTCCGAAATGATTTCGCTCGTGGCCTCAAGATTTCTTGAAACGCTCTTGGTAGGACTGGTGCAATAGCGAGTGCAGGGTTTCGAGTTCCTCGGAAGACTTTTCTTCGAGGATGCCGGCGGCGGTCACAGGAGTCTGGAGAAACTCTTGCAAGGTCTGCACCCGGCCTACCCAT
>JBBRIB010000308.1:0-4358 GCA_038221745.1 Verrucomicrobiales bacterium | reverse complement strand
CTGAGCTTTGACCACGAGCGGCCAGCGCGAGAGATAATCCATGATTCTTGCCGGCAGTTCCTCCACCGGGGCCACGATGTCCGCCAGACCCGCATCGATCACGCTGCGCGGCATGCTGTCGAATTTCGCGGATGACGGCTCCTGCGCCAGAACCAGCCCCATCTTCTCCTTGATGTCCCCCGCACCCAGCATGCCATCGGAACCCATACCGGATAGAATGACTCCGATGCTCTGTTGCTGCTGATCGAGAGCAAGCGAAGTGAGGAAAAAATTGATCGGCAAGCGCGCCCCGCGAATTTCGGCTGGCTTGAACAGATGGAGCACCCCATGCAGAATGGACATGTCTTTGTTGGGCGGAATCACAAAGACGCAGTTAGGGCGCACCCGCATGCGGTCCTTCACCCGTTCCACGGGCATGGAAGTGGAGCGTTGGAGCAGTTCCGCCATCATCCCTTTTCTCGTTGGATCGAGATGCTGCACCACCACAAATGCCATCCCACAAGCGACCGGAACGTGAGTCATGAACTTTTCCAACGCTTCAAGTCCCCCGGCAGACGCACCGATGCCTACGATGGGGAATGATACACTGGGATCGGGCGCGGGAACTTCCTCCCGAAGCGCGGGAACCGGTTTCTTGGAACGAGTGGCCGTTGAAGGGATTTTTCCCATGGGACGAATGGATGGGGGATCAGTGAATTGCACCTTGCGGCATGAATGATTCAAAAGCATCTGAATCAGTTTCTATCAGTTCTGCAAGAATGTTTGGTCGAAGTCCTACCTGCAATACAAATTTACCGTCTGGAAATCCACCGAATCCTGCCAGCCACAAAGGCCCCCCATCACACACTTTTGCAGACCCCCAACATTTCGATCAATTTCGCCGCGATGCGGTCCAAGGGCACGATGAAATCCACATCGCCGGTTTCGATGGCGCCCTTAGGCATGCTGAAATCCTGGGACGTGGACCGATCCTGTGCAATGACCCGGCCACCATGGTCCTTAATGATCTGCACGCCCATCGTGCCATCGCCATCACCGCCGGTGAGCACGACGGCGATTGCATCCTTTCCGTAAACTTCCGCCACCGAGGCGAACAACGGCTCGGCTGAAGGCCGGGCATAGTGAATCTTTTCCGCGTAGGGAGACGAAAGCTCAAGAACACCATCCGCTAGAACCGACAAATGGTGGTTCGGTGGAGCCACGAAAACATGCGAGTGGGACAAAACATCGCCCGTACGCGCCTGGTGAACCTGTAAATGGGTCCGGCAATTTAGGATTTCTACCAACAGGCTCTTATGATCCGGAGAAACATGCATCACAATGGCAATGGCCGCCGGGAAGTCTGCTGGCAACGCCGCCAGGATGACAGAAAGGGCATTCAATCCCCCTGCGGATGCTGCCATCGCGACGACATAGCGGGCGGAACCTGATTGGAGACTATGCATGAGGAGATTGGTTTTAGACATGCGGCACACCAACCGCGCGTTAGCATTGTTGGTGTGCCCCGGTTCTACTGGGGGGCGGATGCAGATTATAAAACGCTACAGAAGATACTATGGGGTAAAACCCTACCATTCGGACTCCGGCTCATTTGACTCATTCAAACTGTGATCGATGGTTTTGTGGCCGATGGATTGTTACCCGATGCTCCATCGTGGTCATTTCATTACAGTAGGGACAGCGAAAACGGTTCCTGAATATGATCTCCATTGCCACCCGCAGCCGATGGCTACCCAAGAAAGTTTTCGCCCGCCGGTGTTTCGAACAATCTTTCGGTGCGAGCACCGCCGTCCGGCATAAGGGGCACGCAGTGGCGGACCCTGCGATCCATTGGGCGACGACGAGAATCATGCAGAAAATCCCCAGCCCCGATCCCACCATCGTCATCGGATGGTTATAGGTAAGCAGCGACCTGCCCAGCAAACCCACAGCGGCGGGAGCTATCAGCCAGTTGGCGAACAACAACAGTGAGGCGAACCTGAAGATGAAGACTGAAGATCTGGTATAGGTATGATGCATAATCGGTTGTGTTCAAAAATCCTTGGATTCGGATATTCGCTTAATTTCAAGCCCGGCGAATTGAACAGGCTGGATGACAATAAAGCTGTTTCATGTATCGTTATCTTGAACGGAGCAACCCGCAATGGGGTATAACCCTCCTTTGCGTCGGGAGGAAACCCCATACCTTTTGCATCGGTGATGTATGGTTCCCGAGGGTAGTCAGGCCTTGTCCTACGTAACGTCCGCGCGGGTGATCTACAGATGAAAAACGATGTTTCGCGTTGTCCCTCCGTCCTTCAGGCATCCCGAATCCGCACCACTGATCAGGACAAACCGGGCCGGATGCGCCCTACCCTGCAGGATGGTTCATGAATTACCGGGAAATATGGCCCCGGCTGGCATCTGATTCAAAAGCTGCCTGAGCTGAGCGATATTTACGGGCTTCACGAGATGGGCGGCGAAGCCCGCCTCTCGGCTGCTTCGCAGATCATCCTCCATCCCATAGCCGCTTAGCGCAATGGCGTGGACAGGCCGGATGTTCTGGATCTGCATCATGAGATCGAGGCCGCTGCCATCGGGGAGGCCGAGGTCGCTGATCACGACGTCGAAGGGTGCGGCCTTGTAGGCGGCAAGCGCCTCATGCACGGTGGCGGCGGTCGTGACCCGATGGCCGCTGAGGGTAAGCAAGTGATCCATCACCATGCGCGAGGATTCGTGGTCTTCAACGATGAGCAGGGACAGGGCGCGTGCCGGCTGTTTCTCCGGCAGGTTGTTCCCGCTCGTGGAGGCGGGTGCGGTGATACTGCCGAGGGTGACGGTGAACTTCGCACCGAGTCCACGACCTGCGCTTTCCGCTCGGATCTCGCCGCCGTGGGCGGTGACGATGGCGTTGGAGATGGCGAGGCCCAGGCCCAGGCCGCCGAACCGATGGTCGCTCGAGGCGTCTCCCTGCTCGAAGGCACTGAAAATTTTAGTCAACACTTCGGCCCGGATGCCGATGCCGCTGTCTGCCACGCTGATAATGATTCCGCCTTCGGTGTCATTATGTGTAGATACGGTGATGTTTCCGCCGTCCGGCGTGAATTTGACGGCGTTCCGCATGAGGTTCCAGAATACCTGCTGCAGCCGTGCGGGATCGGCCTGCGCGTGATGTCGCGCGGCATCCAGTTGCAGAGCGACTTGCAATTTTTTGCCCAAGCCCTCGCTTCGAATGATTTCGTCGGTGTGATGAAGCAGTTCATGGATATCGACGGGGCCGGGAGTAATGCTGAGCTTCCCGTGGCTGATGCGGGTGAGGTCGAGCAGGTCATCAATGAGTCGAGCTTCGAGTTCAATGTTGCGGCGCATCATGTCGAGCTGCCCGCGTACTTCGGCTGGAAGCGATAGATCACTGGCGAGAGCGGTGGCCGCCATCAGCACGGGGGACAATGGCGTGCGCAGCTCATGGCTGAGGGCGGCGAGGAAATCATCCTTCGCGCGTGACGCACGTGCGAGTTCTTCCATCGCACGGCGCTCTTCGTGAATGTCGGTATTAGTGCCGAACCAGCGGACAATTTTTCCATCCGGGTCGCGAATGGGAAAGGCGCGGGAGAGAAACCAGCGATACTGGCCGTCCTTGCCACGCAGGGGAAAGGTGTCTTCCCATGGCTGGCCGCGTTCGAGTGCCGCTTTCCAGGCGGGCACCATCCGGGCCAAGTGGTCCGGATGGTGCATTTTCTCCCATCCCCAGCCCTGCATTTCCTCGAGTGTGGTGCCGGTGTAGTCGAACCAGCGTTGGTTGTAATAAAACAGACTGCCGTCCGGGTTGGCCATCCACGCGAGCTGCGCGATGTTATCCGCCATATCACGGAAGCGCGCCTCGTTTTCGCGCCCCTTCTGCTCGGCCGCATAGCGTTCACGGATATCGACACCGGACGGGATCAAGTATTCGACCGCGCCATCGCCCCCGAATACCGGTGCGATCATGAAATCGATCATCACGCCCTCTCCGCCATGGGCAAACAGCGAGACATCGTAGCGGACCACCTCCCCTGCCAAAGCTCTGCCCATGGCATCGCGCATCCGCCCCGCAACTTCCGGATCGTAGCTCCACCAGGGCGCATCGGCAAAATGTTTCCCTATCACTTGTTCGCGGCGGGTATGGGCGATGGCCAACGATCGCTTGTCCACTTCGAGCAAAATTCCATCCCGGTCGATCAGGCCGACCAAGCCGAGCTGGTTATCGATGACGCGCCGCAAGTGGGATTCACGGCTGGCAAGCTCAAGGGCCGCACGCTTCCGCTCCGTTATGTCAACAGCGGTGCTGACGATCAACCGGCGGCCGCCGGGTTCACGGCCCATGGGTGTGGATGAGAAAT
>JBBRIB010000307.1:0-4372 GCA_038221745.1 Verrucomicrobiales bacterium | reverse complement strand
AAGGTGCAGCATGCCAGCCCGTCGCCAGCATACGCAGTGCCAAATCGTGGCAACGAATCTTTATTCCAATTAATCAAGATACACTAACTATCGATATTCCCTTGGCTTTGGCAACCTCCAATTTCAGGAATTTCCAGAATTTTGATTTCCATAACTCATTGAAAGATCAGCCCTTAGGATTTTACCAAGCGGGCTTTTAGGAATGGAGTCCATCCAACAGGGTAGCTGCAGGCGGCGAAACCCGGGGGCGCGGAGGGCATATTGATCGAGTGCGGCAGCCACAATTTCCGGGGAAATTTTCTTTTCGAAAACAGGCACCAGCCGTTGACCCGCCCGGGAATCCGGCACGGCAAGGATGGCGAAAGTCCCGACCACCAGGCTCCCTTGGGAAAGCGCGCACAGCTCGCGCTCGATTTCCTCGGGGTCCACCAGCTCGCCCAACACCTTGACCAAATGGTCCGCACGGCCAAGCGGAGTGAGTTGATTTCCCTCCAACCGCACGCGGTCTGAAGTGAGATACCAAGGCGAGGCATGAGCGGAAAATACCGATGCTCCATCGTCTTTTAAATTCAGGTAGCCCGAAAACAAAGCTGGCCCGGCAATTTCCAACAATCCGCAAGTGGTGACCCGCGCCTGCCAGTGAGGGAGGAGCGGGATGGGGAAGGGTTGATAGCCGGATGTTAGGGAATCCAATCCCTGAGTGGCGATCTGGGAGGCGGCCTCGGTCATGCCGTAGCTGGCGAGCACCGGCCATCCCAGTTCCCGGGCGGCTTGGCCGGTGGCCGCATCCAAGTGCCCTCCTCCCACGACGATGGCCCGCAAGCAGGCGGGAACGCGGAGCCGATGCCGCACCAGATCATGAACCTGAGTGGGGACCAGCGAACTATGGGTGACGTGATTGTTTTCCAACCATGAAGCGAAAACCGGGGCATCCCAACGCTGCGGAAAAGTTCTCAATCGGCAGCCCGCATCCAAAGCACGGGCCGCGACGCCGAAGCCGCCCACATGATGAAGCGGCAGCGCCAGGCCCCAGCAAGAGGATGGCGAAACTTCCAGATGCGCGTTTACGGCGGATGCGGACGCGAGCAGGGCAGCTTTGGAAAGCACGATCCACTTTGGCTTGCCCGTGCTGCCGGAGGTTTCGAACAACACAGTGCTTTGAAGCAATGGATCGTCCGGCAGGGGTGCGGTGAGCTTGCCGAAGGAAAATGGCTCACGCGCGGCCCAGAAACTTGGTTGTGTTAGTAAAGCCGGGTCCATGGCAGGGCATCCAACGCATCATTGAAACCAAGCCCGGTGCCGGGAGGAGCCTTGAACTCGGGCGACCACGGCCCAAGGCCCTCGGAGAATGCATCCGGCTCGAAAAGGTGGTGAGTTTGCAAACCACAGAGGCCGACCAATCCCGGGAAAATCAATTCCAAGCGAGCCGCTTCCCACGCGGCGAAGGCTTGGCCCAAGGGATGATCCATATAACTGGTGAGCACCACCCGCTGGTTATGGCTGATGGCGGCCTCACCTAACAAAAACGGCTCGTCCACGGCGGGTTTGATGATCATCACCTGGGCGGCGGCGCTCAGCGGTGCGGCCTCGCGGTCCACGGCGAGATTAAGACGGGTGTTTCGCCGCAGCTCCTTCCACGCGCTCTCGGAATAGGGACAGGGATCTTCGATGAAATCGATGGCGCTGCGGGTGGCTTCTTTCAAGCTTGTTAGAAATTGCGTGACCTCCTCCAAACCGGGAGATTCATTGAAATCGAGCCGCCATTTGAGTTGGGGAAACTCTGCGGCCATGGCATCGAGAAAAGCGGCCTCGGCGGCAAGGTCTCTGCCGCATTTAAGCTTCACGGTGGTGAAGCCCGTTTCCACGGCGAGGGCGATTTCCGCGAGGTCTCCCTTGGCCAGGGTGGCATGGCTGTTAGGGACTTCCATTTCTTCAAACAACGATTCATCGAGCACGCGGGCGGCCCGATCGAATTCCACGCAGCGCAGGGCACGCCGGACGATCGGCCAACGCCTGGCACCGGCCAGATCCGCGAGGCATTTTTCCAACGGAGGATCGCCCAGCTCGGGCCACGGATGGATGCAGCCAAAGCCGCCGTCCACCTCGATCAAGGCACCCTCGAATTCGCGTCGGTTCGAGATGGCATTGAGAAATCCCCGCGACTTCAGGCGGTAGCGGGCGATCATCGGCTTGGAAGTGGTTTCAAAAATCATCGTTTGGGTGTCTGCCTACATTCTGAGGTGGACCAAAAAGTCTGGCCAATGGAGGGCTATACTAACTTATGGCGACGGGGTGTGAGAAGGTAGTATAAGTTCCTTGGTTTGGAATCAAGAATGGAGTGGCAAGGGCGTTGAACTGCATCGCCTGCACGATCAACGATTTTCTCGATCCGGTTGAGGCGTCGAGATTGTCGTCCTCTCTCGGGTTTTGATTGAGTTTTTGGAGATCCAAGGTTCGGGCATGCGGGGAGTCTGGCGCAGGAAGAGTTAAACGCAAAGGCGCAAAGGTCACAAAGGGACGCAAAGTTTGGAATGACTCGGAAACTGCTATTTGAGGAAGATGGGTCATGCCGATTTCCCGAGAGTCGGAGATCTCGATGAGGAGATCGGTGAATAGCCTCAATAGTAATTCCACGCTCGGGGGAGAGGCCGACGTCCCAAGTCGCCCTGAGGCGGCAAATGATTCTCACCGTCCATCGAAGGCGAGGCGAACTTCTTCCGCGATGATTTTCAGGCCATCTTTCACCACCGCCTCATCCATGGCGTAGGAAACGCGGATGCATTCGTGGCGGTGCGGCCAGCTTTCATCGTCATGGCCGAAGAAAAAGTAGTGGCCTGGAATGATGAGGACCTCGCGTTTCTTGAGCCGTTCGTAGAGTTCCTTGGAAGTGATGGGAAGGCCGGGGAACCAGAACCAGAGGAACAACGCGCCCTCGCTGCGGTGCATGAACCAATCGATCTCCCCGCCAAACGCAGCGTAAGCGGCCTCGCGGGCGAGCTTGCATTTTTCCTGATAAAAGGGGCGGATCACTTCATGGCTGAGACGCAGGATTTCCCCGGATCGCACGAGGGGCAGGGTGATTTGCTGGCCGATGTTCGGGTTTGATAGACCCGCGATGGCACTCATCGAGCCGAGTGCGGCGATGATCTGCGGCGGGCCGATGACGATGCCCGTGCGGGTGCCGGGAAGCCCGAGCTTGGAGAGACTCAAGGTGAGGATGACGTGGGGTTCCCAAAATGGCGTGGCCTCGCTGAAGAGGATGCCGGGGAAAGGAGCGCCGTAAGCGTTATCGATGATGAGGGGGATGTTGTGCTGTTTGGCAAGGGCGGAGAGATGGGAAATTTCATCATCTGTTAGGACGTTTCCCGTTGGGTTGGTGGGGCGGGAGGCGCAGATGGCGGCGATGTCCGGGGTGATTTCCAACTGCTCGAAATCGACGCGGTATTTGAAATCATGTGGGCCGAGTTTCTCGATGAGCGGGGTGACGGCGCGGAAGAGATTGCCACCCACGCCTTGGTTTGAGTAGCCGATGTATTCCGGGACGAGCGGGAGGAGGATCTTGCGGTGGGTGCCATCGGGCATTTCTCCGGCGAGGAGATTGAAGAGGAAGTAGAAGGCCGTTTGGCCGCCGGAGGTGATGGCGATGTTTTCCGGCTGAATGTCCCAGCCGAAGGTCTCACGCATCAGGGTGGCGATGGCGGCGAGGAATTGGGGGTTCCCGCGCGGCGGATCGTAGAGGCTGAGGGTGCGCTCAAGGCCACCGTTTTCTTCGAGGAGTTCCTCCATCCGCCTGCGCCAGACGGCATTGATCTCCGGGATACGGGCGGGCTGGCCACCACCGAGCATTTTGAGATCAGGCCCGCCGCTGGCGAGGGCGTGGCCGAGATCGTCCATCAGTTCTTCGATGCCGCTGCCGCATCCGAGGTGAGTGCCAAATTGTGAAAATTGGTATGACATTTCTGGAATTCCTGTTCTATAGTCGCCGCGCTTCAACTAACAACTCACAAAAATCATCATGTCCATCAAAGTCGGCGATCAAGCCCCAGATTTCACCCTCGTTACGAAAACCGCAGAGGGCCCGCAGCTCGTTAAACTGAGCGATCTCATCGGAAAATCAAACATCGTGCTGCTCTTCGTGCCGATGGCGTTCACGGGTGTCTGCACCACGGAGTTCTGTGATATTTCCGCAGGGATTTCCGAGTATGAAGCGCTGGATGCCAAGGTGCTCGGCATTTCCGGGGACAATCCGTTTGCCCAAGCGGCATGGGCGGAGAAGGAAGGGATCACGATTCAACTTCTCAGTGACTACGAGCATGCGGTGGCCAAGGCTTACGGCGTGGCTTACGAGCAATTTTTGCCCGAGGCAAATCTC
>JBBRIB010000306.1:0-4401 GCA_038221745.1 Verrucomicrobiales bacterium | reverse complement strand
GTGAAGGCGGTGCCTTTTTCGTCCTCTTCACCGTTCGACATCAGGCCCACGCGGGGGTTTTTCACGCCGAGCACGCCTTTGGAAAATGCCGTGCCCATCACGGCGTAAGCCACGAGGTGCTCGGGCTTGGCCTCGGGATTCGCCCCTGCATCAAGGATGTGGCAGATGCCGTATTCGTTCGGTAAGGCCGAGGCGATGCCTGCGCGGTCCACGCCCGGCAGCGTGCGCAGCTTGAGGGTGGCAGCGGCCACAGCGGCACCTGTATTTCCAGCGGAAACAAATGCATCCGCGTGCTTTTCCTTCACCATGTCCATGGCAATGTTGATTGAGGAAAGTTTCTTTTTCCGCACCGTCTTGGCCCCAGGCTCGGCCATCCCGATGGTTTCCGGCGCGTGGACAATGCTAACCCGCGGGTCGTTGAGATCCAGCCCTTGCTTGGCGCATTCCAGCTCCAGCACCGCCCGGTCCCCCACCAAATACAAGTGCCGCAGCTTGGGATAATACCGCAGAGCATCAATGGCTCCTCCGATGTTTACTGCGGGGGCGTGATCCCCGCCCATGGCGTCCAGGGCGACTTTCATATAGACCTTCGGGAAATTTACAGGGGTGGAATATCCATCAAATCATCAAACGAAAAAACCACCGCTCGGAAGATTTCCTTCAAGCGGCAGTTGAGATTCATTCACCTTGCGTGCCTCAGAGGGCTTCGACATCGAGCACTTGGCGATCACGATAGTATCCGCATGAAGGGCAAGCGATATGGGACGGCACCTTGCTGCCGCATTCCGGGCAGCTTTTAAAAATAGGTGCACGCCAGCGGGTTGCGCCACGGCGCATTTTTTGACGGCTTTTGGATTGGCGGCGTTTTGGTACGGCCATGGTCTTGTAGTAGTTAGAGTTGGTCCTTGAGGTCCTTGAAGTTGTCGAGAGCTGACCAACGGTCGTCACTCTCGGCGCGGGGCGGAGTGGGTAGCCCATCTTCCGGGGGCTTGTCCACTGATAAATATCGGGAATCGATTTCACATTCCTGCGGCACATCACCTTCCTCGCATCTGGGATCAATCGGGAAGTTGATCAAAACCTCCTCGCGCAGCGCATCCGTGGCATCGATTTCACCCTCTTTTTCGATCTCGATGGCGATCGCACTTTCCACCCGAATCGTTTGAATAAAAGGGTGCAAGGTGCGCACGCAGGTGAATTCGAAGGGCGCGGTGAAGCTTCCGGTGAGCAATAATTCCGAGGCAAATCGCTGCGCCCAAAAATCGTATTCCAGAGGGCCGGTAGCCTGCGCATCGTCCGCCGGGAGGTCGAAAATTTCTTTCGGAAGTGCCCCTGAAAACGCCTTGCCCTCCTCCGGGAGGCTGCCCAATTCGATGATCAATCGTCTTTTCATGGCCGGAATGTAACCCGCTGGCCTCTCCCGCCAAGCCGCAATTACAACCGCAAATGCGGGTGAAAATTCGGACTCGTCAGCTGGCAATTCGCCGCTAGCTTGCGGGGCATCATGTTGATCGATATTCCTCTGCTCACCCGCATTTGCGAAGCGCCCGGCGCTCCTGGTTCCGAAAAGGAAATCCGCAAACTCGTCCTCGCAGAGCTCAAAGGCCTCGCCGACGATGTCTCCATCGATAACATGGGCAACGTCATCGCCCTCAAAAAAGGCAAATCTTCCGCCAAAAAAACCATCGCCGCCGCTCACATGGATGAGATCGGTTTCATCGTCACCCACATCGATGATAAAGGCTTTGTCCGCTTCAATCCTGTCGGTGGCTTTGACCCGAAAACGCTCACTTCCCAGCGCGTGATCATCCATGGTCGCCAGGACATCATGGGCGTCATGGGTTCCAAGCCCATCCACATCATGAATCCGGATGAGAAAAACAAACCGGCTAAAATCACCGATTATTTCATCGATACCGGCCTGCCGAAAAGCGAGGTCATCAAGCAAATCGCCATCGGTGATTTCGTCACCCGCCACTCACCGCTCATTGAGCTTGGCGAGTGCGTCAACGCGAAATCCCTTGATAACCGCGCCTCGGTCTTCGTGCTGATGGAAACCCTCCGCGAGCTGAAAAAAGCCAAACGCAAGTCCGCTTACGACTTCTATGCCGTCTTCACCGTGCAGGAAGAAGTCGGCCTCCGCGGTGCCCAGGCCTCCGCTTTGAAAATTCAGGCGGACTTCGGATTCGGCCTCGATACCACCATCGCTTACGATGTCCCCGGCTCCACCCCGCAAGAACGCTGCACCGCCCTCGGCGAGGGCGCAGCCATCAAGCTCATGGACTCGTCCGTCATCTGTGATTATCGGATGATCGAATTCATGAAAGCCGCCGCCAAACGCCACAAAATCAAATGGCAGCCCGAAATCCTTGCCGCAGGTGGCACCGATACCGGCAGCCTTCAAAGGATGGTCGCCGGTGGCTCCATCGTGGGGGCCGTTTCCATCCCCACCCGCCACATCCACCAAACCATCGAGACCTGCCACAAGGGCGATCTCGCCGAATGCATCCGTCTCCTCGCCGCCTGCGTCTGCGAGCTGGACCAGCACGACTGGAAATTCTAATTGGAGCGCGGAATTCATTCCGCATTAATTGGAGCGCTGAATTCATTCCGTATCAAATCGGAGCGCGGAATTCATTCCGCCCGAGCCCCAAAATCCCCCCGAAAACCGCTCCCCCGAGCCTGCTTCCCCCTTCCCACCTCCGAGTATAAAATTTTTACCCTCGGTTCTTCAATGCTTTACGCAAATTCACCCATAATTTCGAGGTATTGTTCGGATTGATTAATAAATTTTTTCAAATTCCTAACAGCGCCCCTGTTTCTAACGGATAGAAAAAATTTTCTTACCCCCAAGGTTTCGGGTTTTGCTCCTTTCGAGGCATCTTCAAATCCTACATTTCAAGCCTTGTTTACAATGTATTCACTTCAAGAATATACCACATCTTGTATTGTGAATAATTTGTGGATACTACATGAGCAAAATCTCATTGACCCGGCCCTTCGTTTGCCACCAGTCTCTGCGACGCTCTGCTTCACTTTCACCGCATTGCGCCATTCAATTTAAAGTCTATCCTAATTCCATGACCGCCACATTAGCACCCACCGCCACCACCACCGTTTCCCTCGGTAACAAAACCTTCACCCTCGACCGTGAAAAAGCCGAGCTCGCCTACGCCGGCAAGCGCGTCATCAACGGTAAGGAGACGATGTTCTTCAACATCCTCCCGCTGAAATACCAGTGGGCATATGACCTCTACAAAACAATGAAGAACAACCACTGGGAGCCGGAAGACGTCTCAATGCAAAAAGATGTCGAGCAATGGCGCTCCGATGAAATTTCCGATGTCGAGCGCTGGATCATCAAAATGGGCATCGGCTACTTCTCCGCCGCAGAAGGCATCGTCGGCGACAACGTGCTCCACGTCGTCCGCGAGGTCGTCACCGCTCCTGAGCTGAAGCTGGTGTTAGGCCGCCACGCCCACGAGGAAAACATCCACGCAGACAGCCTCGTTTACATGATTTCCTCACTCGGCATCAATCCCCATGAGTGCGAGGCGATGTTTGAAGACGTCCCCTCCATCACTGCGAAAAACAATTTTGTCTGCTCGAACAGCAAGGCCCTCCGCCGTGACATCGACCTCACCATCACTGCCAACAAGCAAGCCCTCGCCAAGAACATCTTCATGTTCGGCCAGGTCATGGAAGGCACCCAGTTCTACGGCCTCTTCGGCATGATCCTCAGCCTTTATCGCCAGAACAAATTTCCCGGCATCGGCCAGATGTTCCGCTACACCCTGCGCGACGAGTCAAACCACATCGAAGTCTTCCGCAACCTCCTGATGGACCTCATCGACGAAAATCCCGACATCTGGACCGAGGATTTCCGCGAGGACCTCCGCGCCACCATGCAAGAAGGCATCACCCTTGAAAAACAATTCATCCGCGATTGCCTCCCCGTTTCCTCCATCGGCCTCAACTCCGCCGATTTTGAAACCTACATCGACTACATCGCCGACCGCCGCCTCACCTCCTGTGGCCTAGCCCCGCTCAACGAATCGGTTTCCAACCCATTCCCATGGCTCGCCGAAATGATGGACATCAAAAAGGAAACCAACTTCTTCGAAGGCCGGGTCACCGAGTATCAGAAAGCATCGGCGTTGGCATCGGTGGATGATGATGAGCTGTAAACGAGTTTGTTAGTTTTCAGTGTTCAGTTTTAAGGAAGAAATAAGAAACCATGGCTACTACTACCTTTGAGGGTCTGGAAGTTTGGAAACGTGGATGCCAACTCGCGGTGGATGTTTGTGTTTCTACCCACTCGATGAAAAACTACAGTCTGAAAGACCAGATGCAACGATCTGCCATCTCAGTTCCTTCCAACATTGCGGAAGGCGCTGAACG
>JBBRIB010000305.1:0-4431 GCA_038221745.1 Verrucomicrobiales bacterium | reverse complement strand
CCCTTGGTAGGGCGCTTCTTCCAAACCAAAGCCAGACAGCCAATTTCCAAAGCCATCATCTTCCTCGTCAACGTCGAAATCATCGATCCAACCGGCCGCCCCTACCGGGACAGATGATCGCAACTCCGCGATCCCACTGGCCTTCCAGCACTGTTCACCATGCCATCCGTTCCTAGCGAACCAGAAAAATACTCCATTGATGAAATGATGGAGCGTTTGAAAAACAATCCCTCAGCCGAAGCTGAAGCTGATGGCGAGAGAGTCGTGCGCGCGGATGGCAGCGAGGCCATCAAGGTGCGCAAACGCAAACGCCGCTCCGAGCAACCCGGAAAGGAAGTTCACAAGCGAACCCGCCGGGCGCGCATTTTCCAAGTGGTGGCATCCACCATCCTCATCGTCCTCGCCCTGCTGGCTGCCGGGGCCGCCCTTGCTTACGCGAACAGCCCTGGTTTCCGCGAAGGTTTGCTCAAAAAGATTCTCGTCAGCACCGGCGGCAGCCCGGAAATCGGAACCTTCCGGATGAACCCGCGCGCCGCCCACGCCGGACGCCTCAGTCTCCAATGGCCCAAGGGCAACGTG
Source organism: Verrucomicrobiales bacterium (assembly GCA_038221745.1). Lineage (GTDB taxonomy): Bacteria > Verrucomicrobiota > Verrucomicrobiia > Verrucomicrobiales > Akkermansiaceae > Luteolibacter. Next base: position 3,852 of record JBBRIB010000305.1, on the reverse strand, counting down.
CTCGATACCCTCACCACCAACGGCCTGACCGCAGAGATCGATCCTTCCAGCTTTTTGGGGAAGGTAATCACGGGCGAGGAAATCTCTGTTACCAACGCCAGCCTCAAGCTGCAGCTCCCGGAACCTGACCAGCCACTCCTCTCGGAATCTTCGCCCGCAGCCGGACTTCCCATCACTTTCAAGCGCTACCGCTCTGCCAAATTCGACATGACCTACGGCACACCCGCAATCATGTCCTTGTCCCAGGCCGAGGCTTCATTCTTCGCAAACACCGGGACCAAACGGTTCCAGTTCAGCCTCAACGGTGGTGCCCTCATACTCCCCGGCTGGCCCAAGCTCGCTCTCGACCGGGCCTTCATGGAATTCCGCGGCAATGAAATCGATATTATTAGCATCAACTTGATCGACCCCTCCGGGCTTGATGGTGCTTTTGAATTCGCAGGCACCATCTCCCCCTACACCCCGGATCGCCCATCCTCCCTCAGCGTGGAAATCAAAGATTATCCCATCGGGGCAATTGTAGGCCCCGAGCTTGACAAACTTTTCATCGGAAATATCGATTCTGCTCCCTCCGCCAAATCCAATTTTTACTCATTCTATCCCAGCGCCAAGCCTGCTCAAAAACTCTCCCTCGCCTTCCGCAAAAATCTCGACTCGGTTTTTGAAATTTCAAAATTTCCCTTTCTCTTTTCGCTCGCCCGCACGCTCGAAGACCAATGGTTCCAACAACCTTCCTTCCTTGGCGAGGATGCATCCGCCACCATCATCCGCGAGAAGGGCGAAGTTTCCATCCAGGATATTGATTTCCAAAGCAAAGGCCGTATGGCTCTGCGCGGAACCATCAACCTCTCCCGGACTAAACTACTCTCTGGTGAACTTGAAGTCGGAGTCGCCGAAAACATGATTGTCTCCGCGGAAAATTCGCCTCGTCTCAAAACTCTCTTCAGCCCCGCCCGAGACGGCTACTGTTGGCTCACCATCAACATCAGCGGAACACCGGCGAGTCCCCAGGATGATTTCAAAGACCTCTTCCTCGCCGCCCCGATTAAAAATCCCGATGATCGACCGGAATCGGAATACAAAGGCTCCACCTTCGAGGAACTCACCAAACCCCGCTGAAAGGCGGCTCCGAAGCGGTCGTCGCCCTGTAGCGGCGTGTCTGTGACCATCGCCCTGTAGCGGCGTGTCTGTGACCGTCGCCCTGTAGCGGCGTGTCTGTGACCGTCGCAGCCAATGAACCGCCAATTCTTCCACAAATACCCCTCCCCCCCGCCTGCGCGAAAGTTTTTGAATTCTAGCGTAGCTATCCGCTGGATTTTAGTGCATTGTCTTAGACGGATAAGGCTGTTAGACCAGCCATCCACACACCCCGAACGCAAACCAAAAACAATCATGCAAATTGCAAATGTGAATCTGCCAATCACCGTCACCGTGAGACACGAACATGTGACTGATGCACTCCGAGATCATGCCCATAAAAAAATCGAAGGTCTGCACCTCGATTACCCGCGGATCATCGAGGCCAAGGTCATTCTCGATGTTCAGAAAAACCGCCACATCGCGGAAATCATCCTTTTCTGTGCCAATCACATCACCATCGAAGCACACACCGAAGGCAAGGACATGTATGCGGCTCTCGATGAAACCATCGAGAAAATCGCCCGCCGCATGCGCAAGCATAAGACACGTTTGCTCAAGAAGCACCGCCCGCATCGCAATGAATCCATCCGCTACCTCGAAGAACGCTTCTTTACCGAAGACGTTCTCGATCACCCGGAAAACTCAGATGAAGATCCCATCCCCTTCATCGTCCATCCGGAGAACTACTCCGTCCGCACGATGTATAAAGAGGATGCCATCATGCAGCTGGAACTGACGGAACGCCCCTTCGTCCTCTACAAGAGCGCCCGCCGCGGCTGTCTCACCATTGTTTACCGCAGGAAGGATGGCGAATACGCCGCGCTGGATATCAAGGATTGATCTCCTCGATACCCTCCAGCAGCCGGACGGGCCACCCCGTCCGGCATTTTTGTTTTTGTCATGGCGCACCCATCCGCGTTTCATCGCCGTGCCACAGCACCCAATGAAAGATGTCACCCGCACCACCTGAGCCATTTTACATCTGCGGCCCCACCGCCTCTGGCAAATCCGCCCTCGCCCTGGCGTACGCCCGCAAGCTCGATGGCGAGATTATCAACGCAGATGCCTTCCAACTCTATCGCGGCATCGAGACCCTCAGCGCGGCCCCGTCCCTCACGGAAATCGCCCAATCTCCTCACCACCTTTACGGCGTGCTCGCCCCCTCCACTCCGAATGATGCCGGCAGTTACCGCAGCCTCGCCCTGCCCATCATCCAGAGAATCCAGGCGCGTGGAAAAACCCCCATCATTACCGGCGGCTCGGGCCTTTATCTTAAATTTCTCACCCACGGCCCTGCTCCCCTGCCCCGGGCGGATGCCAGCCTTCGCGTTGAGCTGGATGGGCTTCCCCTCGGCGAACTCGTAGCCCGCTTGACCGAACTCGATCCCCTTGAAGCCTCCCGCACCGCCCTTGAGAACCGCCGTTTCGTTTCCAGAGCCTTGGAAATCTGCCTCCTCAGCGGGCGCAAAGCCTCCGCACTCCGCGATGGCTGGGAAGCCCAAACCGCCCGAATTTCCGGCAAACTCCGCGGTATCGTCATTCAGCGCCCGCGCGAGATCCTCCACCAGCGCATCGCCCGACGCACCCGCATCATGCTGGAAAGCGGTGCCATCCAGGAAGTCGCCGCTCTTGCAGACGTTTCCTCTCACTGCGAAAAAGCCATCGGCTTCCGCGAAATCCGCTGCCTGCTGCGCGGTGAAATCGATCTCTCCACCTGCGGGGAACTCATCAACGCCGCCACCCGCCAATACGCCAAACGCCAGGAAACCTGGTTCCGCCGCGAGCAATGGCTCTCTCCTGAAAAAATTTAAATAAAATCATTCATTGCTATTTTCTCGCCGAAGGGCCAAACACCGGGTCGATTGAACGACGGAAGTCAGTTTTTTCGCATTTTGTTCGATCTGTGACGCCATGATCCGAGGAAGTGTTTTAACAACATGGCGTCATTAGAATTGAATTATATGGATATCTACGTAGGCAATCTGCCTTACACTGCTACTGAAGGCGACGTTTCCGAACTCTTCGCCGCTTTCGGCCCCGTCGAACGGGTCAAAATCATCACCGATCGCGAGACCGGCCAATCCAAGGGATTTGCCTTCGTGACCCTCGGTGACCAAAGCCAGTTGAACGCGGCCATCGAGGCCCTCAACGACAAAGACTACAACGGTCGCCCTCTTCGCGTGAATGCCTCTGAGCCCAAAGAATCCCGTCCAAGCGGCGGCGGTGGTGGTGGTGGTGGCTACGGCGGTGGTGGCGGCGGCGGCTACGGTGGCGGCGGCGGCGGCGGTGGCTACAAAGGTGGCGGCGGCGGCTACAAAGGTGGCGGCGGCGGCGGTGATCGTCGTGGCGGCGGCGGCGGTGGCGGCGGCGGCGGCGGCGGTGGCCGTTGGTAATCCCCCTCCGACAAAAATTTCAAAAACGCCCGGCTCCCTGAAAAAGGAGCTGGGTATTTTTTTGCCGTGTCTGTGTCTGTGACCTGTAGCGGCGTGTCAATGACCGTCGCTGCCAATGAACCGCACTGTAGCGGCGTGTCTGTGACCGTCGCTGCCACTGAACCGCACTGTAGCGGCGTGTCTGTGACCGTCGCTGCGAATGAACCGCCAAAGATCTTCGCGCATCTCGCCCGCTACGACACTCATAGAGATGCCGCTACAATCCGCGCATTGGCAAAGCACTGTAGCGGCGTGTCTGTGACCGTCGCTGCCAATGGAC
>JBBRIB010000304.1:0-4445 GCA_038221745.1 Verrucomicrobiales bacterium | reverse complement strand
TCCGCCCCGGCGGCGGCGAGCTTGGGGATGAAATCGAGCCATTCGCGCTGAAGGGCGAGGTGGAGGGTGGTCTCGCCTGCGGCGTTGGTGGAGGCGGAATCTGCACCAAGCTCGATGAGTGACGCGGCAATTTCACGATGGCCGGAAGCCATGGCGACGTGGAGGAGGGGATTGCCAGAGCGGTCCGTGAGGTGAGGGTCCGCACCCGCCTTCATCATGGCGCGGACAGCGAAGAGGCGGCCATTGCGAATGGCCCAGGGGAGGATATTTTCGCCATCAGGGGTGCGGCCATCGATGGCGGCACCTGCGGCGAGGAGTTTCTCGGTGATGGCGATTTCCCCTTGGGTAACGGCGGCGCCCAACAGGCTGGTGCGATCCGGGGTGGTGGCATTGGCATTCGCACCCGATTCTAACAATTTAAAGGCGGAAGCCACATCGCTGTTTTCAATGGCCATGCGCAACGGGGTGCGGCCTTGGAGGTCGCGTTGTTCGGTATAGACGCCGACTTGCAGGAGCCAGCCGACTTGCTTGGCATTTTGCTTTTGCACCGCCTCGACGAGGGCGCTGGCGGAGGGCTGGATACCAGCCTTGGAGAGTTCTTTGAGTGCGCGTTTCTGGGGTGTCTCGCAAGACGGGACAAAGGCTACCGCTAGAAGCAGCGGCATGAGAACGAAAAAATGACCGGTTTTCTCGGACGGCATGGAATAGAGAGATAGCGATCGCGGAGAAAAAATCAAGCCCGTTGGCAAGGACGGGCTATTCTCCGATGCTACGTCTCCCTTGCATGGCTCTGAGCAAGGTGAGTTCATCCGCATGCTCGAGGCCACCGCCGGCGGGCAGGCCTTGCGCGATGCGGGTGAGGCGGCATTTGCGGTTTCGCAGAAGTTCGGCAAGGTAGTTTGCGGTGGCTTCTCCTTCCACATCCGAGCCCAGTGCGAGGATGACTTCGATTTCCCCGGCGTTTTCATCGATGCGCCTGAGCAAGGAGGGAATTCTCAAATCCTCGGGGGAAACCCGGTCCAGCGGTGAAAGTTTTCCACCCAAGCAGTGATAGCGCCCGCGAAAGGATCCCGAGCGTTCGAGAGGCAGCACATCGGTGGCCTGCTCCACCACGCAGAGCAGGGTCTCGTCGCGGCTGGAGTCATTGCACACATCGCAACCTGAGGGAGTCGCGAAAAATCCACAGGTGGGACAGAGCCGGATTTTTTCACGCGCCTCGGAGAGTGAGTGAGCGAGCTTCGGAATATCTGCCTTGGGGCTTTGCAAGAGCCAAATGGCGATCCGCTCGGCACTGCGGGGGCCTATCCCAGGGAGGGATTTCAGCTCGGCCACCAGATTTCTGACAGGCTCCGGGAAGTCGATCAATCTCATGGTGTAGGGTTGTTAGGGAGAGGGGTGATCATCTTTTCATGTCGGCCAGCATAGACGAGGGCGCAGATCCCGGACCAAAAGGTGACCACCAGCAGCGGCCCGATCTGAGGAGCATAGGCCGCAAGGGTAAGGACGGGTGCCCAGCCGAGTGCGAGGGCCAGCGCTGTGATCCACACGATCCATCGTTGCCATTTGAGGGTGATGTGGAGCAGTGCCGAGGGAACGCCAAAAGCAACTCCGCAGGCAACAATCCAGATGGCCCACATCGGCAGAGTTTGGGGGAAAGGTTTTCCATCGGAAAGCCGATCTGCGATCCATTGGTTGAGGACACTCATGGTGCCCATGGCTTCCAGGCCCACTGCGAGAAGGAGCGAAAGCGCGCCGATGGCGGCCCCGGGCAAGAGCGGATGATGGTCCACGGCGGGGTGCGGGATGCGGGTGGTTTTGGCGCGGATTTGCATGGTTTACTTCCGCATGAAGCTTTCCTCAAACGGTGGCTCGGCGGCGATCGCTTGCTCGACGACCAGCATAGGATGGATTTCGCCCTCCTCCATCGGAAAACGCATCGTTCCCGAAACTTTCACCCAGCCGTTTTCCGGGAACTCGGGCGGGGCATTGCCAAAATCCAGAATGATCGGAATAACTTGGCTGTCCGCCGCGCAGCAGGTCATGAACAGACGATAGAGCCGTTTGCGTGTGCCATTCGGATTGCGGACCTTTTCATCCACCCAGCGGCCCTCGGTCTCCACTTTGAGGCCATCAATCAAGGACTGTAACTCGCGGTCTCCGGTGGCGAAAAACAATTCCATCAAATTGAACTGAAGAAATCCGTCCGGAGTCTTGCGGTGGGTTTTCTCAATTTCGTCGAGTGTCAACTTGGGCATTGACGAGGCGAGAAAGGGCGTGATGAGGTTCTTAGGAGTTTCGTAGAGACCCTTGCGGGCCAACGCTGCCGGGGAATACTTGTCTTTTGTCCATGCCACAGAAAGCGCGATGGGAACAATCATCAACGCAAACGCCGTCAGCGGATGCATATCTCCCGATTCATGATCGTGCGCATCCTCCCCCTCACCGCCATGATCGTGGCCGCAGCCAACCTCCTGATGTGCTGTTAGAATATTGAACAAGCCCAGCACCAACAGTCCCAGCCCGCCTGCGAGGGCGATGGGCCTGAAGTCGGGAGTCAGGTAATTGTTCAATCTTCCACTGCCATAAAAGTATAATATCACTCCGCCCCAGACGATGATGGCTAAAGATTGGATGATGCGTTGGAGATGGGGTTTCATTTCGCTTGGAAAATGAGATTTTGCCAAAAGATCGAGATCGTCCCGATGGTGATGAAGAGGCCGATCGCCAGGCAGACGATGAAACGTTTGTTCAGCACGGATTGATAGAGAAACAACAACTTCACATCCATCATCGGGCCGAAGGTGAGGAAAGCAAGTTTCGCACCCCATGAGAATTTATCCAAGGTCGCCGCGATGAATGCGTCCGAGGTGCTGCATAGGCTGAGCACGAACGCCAACGCCATCAACGCCGCCGGAGCCGCTGTCGGATTCGTCGCCAAGCTATCAAGCCACTCCGCGCCAGGTGCGATGCCCGTGTTGAAAAGCGCCGTGATGCAAACACCGATTGAAAAGTAAACTCCCACATCCACGAAATCCTTCATCGCAGAGCGGAACGCCGCCACCATCCGCTGGCCGTTTTCCGGCGCATGACTGTCTTCGTGCGCATGATCGCCATGCCCACAGCAGCCTGCATGGTCATGTTCATGGGCTTCATGGGTGTGGCTCGCTTTGTCCGCCTGGTCTTTCTCGATGCTCAGTACCAGTTGCTCTTTCAGCACGGCCCGCAATGGCAGCCGCAAAACCACAAAGCCCACGGCCACTGCAATCAGATAGCCCAGCAGCATCCGCGAACACGTCATCATTTCCGCGCCTTGCCCTTGAAACGCCTTCCATGTGCTCAAAGCGGTGATCGGATTCACAATCGGCGCGGCCAACATGTAAGTGATGGCGCAGGAAACGGGCAGACCCTTTTTCACCAAGCGCCGGATCACTGGCACCACCGCACACTCGCAGACCGGGAATACCGCCCCTAACAAGCCCGCCACCATCACCGCCCGGTAGCGGTTTTTCGGCAGGAAGCGGTCCATCATGCCCGCAGGTAAATAGACATCGATAAATCCGCTGATCAAGGTCCCTAACAGAATAAACGGAGCCCCCTCGAAGAGGATACTCAAAAACGCGAGCGCAAAGTCCTGCTGGGAATCGGGCGACATCGCGGTGAGGAAACTCCGCCCAGCCCGTTCTGTCAATCGGCAGCCACCAGACGTGGATTTTCTATCAGCCCCATTTCGGCACGCTTCCCGCTCTCAGGATTTCGTAATTTCACAAAATTGCCACAATTCCGTCCTTGTTCCCCTCTCATTCTCAGTTTTTCATGCGCCCCAAATCACTGCTCCATGGCTCTTTCCTCACGTCCACGCCGTTTTATCATTCTCACTTTTGCCAGTCTATTCACCCTTGGAGGTCTGCTGTTTTGGTTGGATGAAAACCACCTCTCTCAGCCTGTCACCTCAGTAAAAACGCAGGTAATCCAGCCCTCTCAAACGCTCACCCCAAGGCTGCCGAAAGTCACCAAACCCCGGCTTCTGTCCGGCTCCCCGAGAGTAAACTCTGAGGAAACATGGAACATCGATCCCACAGGCCAGAAATCTTCCATCACCCTCGCGCTTGATGAGGTCATGCTCCGGGATGCCGATGGCAAAGACATCCTCACCAAGCTTTCCCCTCCTGCCACTCAGGAAAGTTTGCCTGCCCGATTGGCTGGGCTTTCAGCGCCACTGGGTGTTTTTCCCGTCGCTTACGTCACGGGCGAGGAAAGGTCCACCGCCAGCCGCCGCATCGTCACACCGGATCTGCGCGTGCAAATGGACACGACCGCCGCAAATCAAATCGCCGTCCGTCACCAGCTTACCCTCAAAGACATACCGGACTACGCGCCCGGCTGGGTCATTTTCAGTGCCGCCACTCCCTTTGCCGCGCTGGATGCCATGGTCAATCTCCGCGCAG
>JBBRIB010000303.1:0-4455 GCA_038221745.1 Verrucomicrobiales bacterium | reverse complement strand
GCAAACGCGCCATCGATGATGACGGCGCCGAGGCCGTGCACCGGAGACTCGGCAAGTGCGGTGATGGATTGCGCACCTCCCAAACTATGGCCGTAGGAAACGACGCGCTTGGGATCGATGTCCTTCCGCGCCATCACATGGGCGAGGGCCGCTTTCACATCATCGATCATGCCGCGGCGGTCCACCGTGCCACCGGATTTACCGAAGCCGCGGTAATCATACATCATCACGTTGTAACCCGCTTCCACCAGCCACATGACGAAGCCAAGGTGGTGGCCCAGCGATCCGGCATTGCCATGGGAAAACACAATGGTGCCCTTGGCCCGCTTGTTTTTCGGTGCTACGAACCAACCGTGGAGCGGCGTGCCATCGGCCGATTTGAAGCGGAGATCCTCGTATTTGAAGCCCCAGTCCGCAGGTGTGGCCGGCTCATCCCGGGTGGGAAAATAGAACAATTGGTTACCGCCTTTTTTACCAGCGATGGTTTGCGCCGCTTTTGTCAGATCTCCGTTGGGATCTTCCAACAAACGTCTCATTTGTTCGAGGGTGACGGGCGGTGCGGTGGATTCCTCAGCGTGGGCGCAAGGCAGAACTGCGAGAAGTAAACTGAAGTAGCGGGCGTTCATCGGGAAATTCATCGGCGTTTACGGCGCTTGGGCTTGCTCGGGGTGATGGTCTTTTTACGGCTGTCCTTGCGGTTCGGCGGGCCGACCTGGGCGGCGGGCTTGGAGTGAGGTTTGCCGGTTTTTTTGATCGGCCCCGTGCGCTTCGAAATCGTCTGGGTGCCCTCGCTGGTGGGTGGCCCGGCGATGGTGAAATCGACAAAACGTTTTTCGAAATCGATATCGATGACCCGCAATGGAATGCGCATGCCGAGCTGGATGATCTTTCCATCCATGGAGACCCAGGCCTTGCGGTGCGCTTCGAAGCGCCAACGGCCTTCGGGTAGATCCTCACGCTTGACCACGCCGCGCACGCCCATGTCCGGCACCTCCACCATCAGGCCCATCGCTCGCACATCGGTGATGAGGCCATTGAAGACGGGCGGCTCTTCGGAACTGGCCACCCGATGAAGATACTCCAGCAATTTGATCTGTTTGGTTTCCCCTTCCGCATCGGACGAGGTGCGCTCGGTATCGGATATGTGGCGGGCCATCTCGCGCAGATCCGCTTGGGATGGGGTGCGATCGCACTGGGCCGGAGGATTTTCCAACAGGGGCTGGAGCGCGCGGTGGACGATGAGGTCTGCGTAACGGCGGATGGGGCTGGTGAAGTGGCAGTAGTCTCCCTTCGCAAGGCCGTAGTGGCCGACGGGCTCGGCAGAGTAGGCGGCGCGTTTGAGACTTTTCAACAAGCCGAGGCGGATGACGTGCTCTTCCGGGCTACCCTTGGAATCATCTAACAATTTCTGAATATGCGCCCGGTTTGTGAGATCGCCGGGGCGGTAGCCGTGGAGCTTGGCCGTCTCCGTGTAGTCGATCAAACGCGAGGGATCCGGATCATCGTGAATCCGATAGAGCGCGGGCTTCATGCGCTCACGCAGGATTTTGGCCACGGCCTCGTTGGCGGCGAGCATGCATTCCTCAACGAGTTGGTGGCTCTCGGTGTGGATGACGGGCTCGGCGACGACGGCGCGGCCTTGGTCATCGAGACGGATTTTGATCTCCGGCATTTCCAGATCGAGCGCGCCGATCTCGAAGCGGCGCTTGCGCATGGCGGAGGCGAGTGCCCAGCCCTCTTTGACCATTCCACTGAGGCTGGGATCCGAGGCAGCCGGGGCCGGTTTGCCATCGAGGATCTCCTGCGCTTGCTCGTAAGATAGCTTTGCACGGCTGTGGATGACGGCATTGATGAACTTCGCTTTGGTGATTTCTCCGAGGTGGGAAATTTCCAACAACGCGCATTTTGTGAGACGATCCACGTTGGGCTTCAGCGAGCAAATGCCATTGCTCAGCTCGGTGGGGAGCATGGGCAGCACGCGGTCCACGAGGTAAGTGGAGTTCCCACGCTCGATGGCTTCCTGGTCCATCGGGCTGCCGGGTTTGATGTAGTGGGAAACATCCGCGATGTGGACGGCGAGCGTCCATCCACTGCGGGTTTTTTCCAACCAAATCGCATCGTCGTGATCTTTGGCATCTGCCGGATCGATGGTGATGACGAGCTTGTCCCGCCAATCTTTGCGGCGTTTGATTTCCGCCACTTCAGGGTCTTCCGGCACGGCGCGGGCCTCTGCGAGGACATCGTCTGGAAACGATGTGCGCAAGCCGAAGCGGTGGATCACGGAAATGATATCCACCCCGGGATCGCCCGGCCAACCGAGCACTTCGACGATGCGGCCACGCGGAGTGGCGTTTTGATCCAGCCAATCATCAAGGTGGACGACGACGAGCTGCCCGGGCATGGCGGTGGTGTCGCCGAGGATATCGATTTTCCCGTCAATGGCCTTATCATCACACTCCACCCAGCCGAAGTTGGCCTTTTTACGATAGATCCCGACGAGGCGCCCGGAGCGGCGGGTGAGGACTTTTTCCACCTTGCCGCGCAATTCCTCGGGGGTATTTGGAGTGAACTCACTGCGGGTGCGAAAGGGGCGCGGGACGGATTTGATGAGGGAAACGAGGACTTTATCGCCATCGAGCGAGGTGGCCACGTTGCGGCGCTCGATGAAAATGCGCGAGTGGAGGGTGAAATCGATGCCGGTGGCGATATTTTGCGGATCCGTGAGTTCCGGGAAGAAGAAGGCGTGGCCCTTGGGGTGAAACTTAAGGGTACCGGAGAGCTGGTTCTTCGGCGCGCTGGGGAGCAGGTAGCAGGATTTTTTGCCAAGAACGATGGCCCCTTCGGTGACTAGGGCATCGAGAGTGTTGCGCAATTCCGAAATGCGGGTGCCTGGGAGTTTCAGGCCACGGGCGAGTTGGGATTTGGAGAGTGGGTTCCCGTTTGCGGCGAGGAGGGCTTCGAGCACAGGGGCCCGCAATTGATTGCCAAGCATGCGGTGAGTGTTGCCCGGGGTTTGCGTTCCTGCAACGGCAAAGGCGGGCGAAAAAAAGATTTGCCAAGGGCGGCTGAAATGCTATCGTCATTACCATGTGCATGCGAAAAATTATTCGCGTGATTTTCTTTCAAAAATATTGGTATTTCTTCCGCTTGCACTAACCTCAATCTAACAACCTATGAAAACAAGACCCATTCGCCGCACGGGCGGCTTCACATTGATCGAACTTCTCGTCGTCATCTCAATCATCGCCGTGCTGGCTGGCGGTGGCTTCGCCGCAGGAAACGCAGCCATCCAAAAGGCGAAGAGGACCACCGCGATGGCGACGTGCATCGCGCTTGAGTTGGCAATAAACAATTTCTACACCGAGTATGGGACGATGCCAAAAAATGGTCTCGGAGAAAACGATCCCAAAGAAATAAACACTAGGGATGATTTGGAGCTGCTCCAAGTTCTTTTGGGTTTACCTGAGGGAGATCAATTAAACCCAAGAAGAATTAAGTTCCTGACGGTGAAACAGGCAAAAAATGGTAAAGATGGCCTCGTCTATGTAGGGACAACTCTCAAAGAATTGGTAGATCCATGGGGCCGCCCTTTCTTTGTTCGACTCGATGGAAACTATGACGAAACATTAAAAGTCCAGTCTGCCGGAGAACAGAAAGAGACCACTCTCAATGGAAAAAGAGTCGCAGCGTGGACCAATGGTGCTGATGCGTCGGAAACAACCGGCTTAGGAGGCAAAGCCACCGATAATGTAAAGACTTGGTAAGCCCCACCGACTCTCAAAACCCAAACACAAGAACCCCACCCGGCCGATGGCCGGGGTGGGGTTTTTCTTGGGTTTGTAGCGTCTGTGATTTGGACTTGATGCTTGAAGAGTGGGGAATCTTTGCCCATGCCTTTGCTTGCCGGGTGGTCGCAAGGAGCCGTGGCGATTGAAAGCATGGCTGACTCAGAAAAATCCTTCTACTTCAAAGCTGCTTGGCGTCCCTTCCTCTGGATCATTGCCGCCAGTGCCCTCGCGCATTTGTGGTGCCTTGGATCCGTGTTCTTTCTCGATGATCGGGTGACGTTTCAAAACAACCCTCTGATCGAAAGCGGTCGTTTTTGGGAGGCTTCGAAGAACTCATGGACCTACCTGGGGTATATCATCCAGTTACGCCTCTTCGGTGACGGCCCAATGGGAATTCATCTGGTCAATTGGTTCATACACACCTCGGTGGCTTGTATGCTTTTTGTGCTGGCGCGTGAGTTATTAGAGGATTCCAAAAAATCAGCGCTCGCCCTCTTCGCCGCTATCTTGTTCGTGGTGCACCCGTTAGGCAGTGAGATTCCCAACTACGCGCGAACCCAGGACTTGGCATGGGTCACCCTTTTTTCACTCACCGCCTCATGGCAGATGCTGCGGCTGATCCGGGGTGGAAATTGGAAAAACGGCATTTGGATGATCCTCGCCATCG
>JBBRIB010000302.1:0-4457 GCA_038221745.1 Verrucomicrobiales bacterium | reverse complement strand
CCAAAGGTGCCACCGCCCGCCTTTTTATCCGCCTGAAAGTCTCAACCCCGCCCTAAGGAATATTCATGCTTGAAAAGCGCCACAATCTGTTAGTAAGCCAGCGAATGCAGGTTCGACAACCTTCCCTTCGGCACAGCACCGATCAACAAAGTGCCTTCTACGCTTCCGGGGCCGTCCGCGTTCATTCCCCCCAGCCTTGCGGGCACGGGTCTCATAATCAGGTGAAAATGTCATTGGGATCGAGTGAATCCACTTCTCGTGCAAACCATCCAGTCCCGTCGCCGTATGACGGGAAAACTTTAATCATGTTGTCCTCACCCTGCTCCAAGTCGCCCTTTAGCGCATTTCTCATCCGTATCGCGGCACTCATCTTCACGACCCACCTTGCATCGGGTGAAACGGCCAGCAATGCCGCCACCGCCGCACCGCCTGTCCTGCCAGCGCTTTCCTACACCAGCACCTGGCTCGGGAACTCCCATGGCCAGGGGGACGGCAAGTGGATCCAGAACAATATCCTGGGCCTATATGCCACAGCGGAGGGAGTTATCTACACCAACAGCTGGTGGGACGAGGGGCGCCGGGAAAGCGGCATCTATTCGGGAAAGGACGGCGATCCATTCGGCATGCTCAACAGCCTCCACGATACGTTTGGAGGAGGCTTCGCGGTGACCGGCGACGGGCAGTTCATCTATGCCTCGAATTGGGACAGCATCCGCCGCTGCAATCCCGACGGCAGCCCCGCGCCATTTCCCGGTGGACTGAGTCCGCGTGGTGATTCCATCGATGTTTCCACCAACCCCACCGGGACAAACAAGTTCGTAGGGGTGCGCGGCTTGGCTGCCGATCCAATCAACCACCGATTGTTCATTTCTGAAACGACCGACAACGAAATTGAAGTCTGGGACACCACGAAAATGACCTTCGTGCGCAAATGGTCGGTCCCTCGCCCCGGGCACCTCACCTGCGCTCCGGACGGCACTGTCTGGATGGTCTCGCGAAAAGACGGCGGCCAACCCGCAAAGATCCTCCACTACGCGGCCTCCGGTGAGAAACTGCCGCAGGAACTCAGCGGCGGAGACTCATTCGACCCCACCGGGATCTGGTTCGACGCGAAGTTAAACCGTCTCCTCGTCGCTGACAACGGCCCCGATCAGACCATCAAGATCTATCAAAACCCGACATCCTCGACTTCCACGCCGAGTGCCACCTTCGGCTCGAGTGTATTCTCAGGCACGCCCGGGGAAATCACCGGGACAAAGTTCGCTACCAGTGGCATCACCGGCGTCGCCACCGACGCCGCGGGAAATTACTATGTCGGATTCAACGGCGTAGGTCCGCAGTCATTCTGGCACGGTGGCGGCACGGTTCTCGAATCCTGGACTCCCTCCGGTGAACTACGGTGGCGGAAACTCGGCCTTACTTTTGTCGATTGCGCTGATGCTGATCCAGCGTCCGACACGGGTGATTCGATTGACGTCTATGACAAATATTCCCGCTATCGGCTCGATCTCAAGAAAACCACCGCGGGCACTGAATGGAGCTATGTGGGCCGTACTTTGAACCAGATCAAATATCCCACCGATCCACGGTTTCTAAGGGCCGCCGATGGATGGGACTACACGGGTGGCACGATGATGCGCAATATTCAGGGTCACAAGCTTCTCTACGTTCTCAGCATGCAGGCGAGGCGGCTTCTGATCTTCCGCTTCGATCCCAAAAATGGCGAAACTGCGGTTCCTGCCGGAATCTGGGAATCTCAGGCAAATTATAAGGCAGGCTATCCCGGCAGCCCCCCGAACAATGATTTCCTCTGGCGCGATAAGAATGGCAACGGAGATTTCGATCCCGATGAATTCGCCTCTGGCCCCGGAATGCCGAATCTCGGGTACGGAATCTGGGTCGATTCGAACGGCGATCTTTTCTCCTGCAACCATTGGGCAGGCAGCGGCATCGGGATTCGCGCATGGAAGATGCAGGGTTTTGATCCACACGGAAATCCCATCTACGACTTCTCCCCCGGCAACTATGCCGAGCTGCAACGCCCGGAAGGCAGCCACGGTGAACTCCGGCGCTTGGAATATTTGCCGGACTCCGATACAATGTTCGTCGCCAGCACCAGCCTCAGTGACGGGGACCGCGATGCCGGAAACCGCATCGTCCGCTATGACCACTGGAGCAAGCCCGACCGCAAGATCGCGTGGACACTCGATCCACCCATGGACAGCACCAAAATTTCCTCCATCAGTGTCACCGGGGATTACCTGTTCCTCGGATACAGTTATTTCGGCAGCAACAGCCGCGAGGGCACCATCCGTATCCACCGGCTTTCGGATGCTTCCTATGTCGGTGAAATCACGCCAACGCCAGCCGTCGGCTCGTTGTGTGGTACCTTCGATATCCCCTACGCCATTCGCGCCTACAAGACCCGCCGCGGCGAATACCTTGTTTTTGCCGAAGATGACCACTACGCCAAAGTCATCGTCCATCGCTGGAATCCGAACGGCACCACACTCGTGGACACGCTTGATGATTTGAAGAAAACCGACCCGGGCCACAGCTCTGGCGAGTGGGGGATAGACACCGGGAACAATAATTATTTCGACAGGGACTCAGGCCGCGCCCACCGCGCTGCCGACACCGTGCAGTCGCTCGCATGGAGCGGCAGGGACTTCACCAATTTCGCAGCCTCCCTTTACTTCGATGTGAAGCTGGACATCGGCTCGCTGGCCTCCTTCTTGAGCTCATCCGACGGCACGGCCTGGCAGCCAGTGAAAACCTCCCGCAGCCCCTCGGTCAGCAGCGGCGGCGGGTGGAATGTCAGCACTTTCCACCCGGAAACAAGCGCGCTGCCCGCAGGCACCCGTTTCATCAAGCTTCAGCTCGCTCCCAGCGGAATGAACTGGAACGTACAGATCGGGCGCATGGAATTGTTTGGAAAATGATTTTTTGCCGCACGGGTGTGGTCAGGGATTTGCGGAAATAGATTGCAAACGGGGACGCACAACGGTGTCCTGCAGGAAATGAGGCTTCAGGCCATTGGCTCTTGAATGGATGCAGCTGGCGGCCAATGCTGCGCGAATGCGCATCGAAGTTCTCAACACCGGCACCGAGCTGTTACTTGGCAATACCCTCAACACCCACGGGGCGTGGTTCGGAAGGGAGTTGTTCATGCTCGGCTTGCGCATTACCCGCCAAACCACCGTGCCGGATGGAGATGCGATCCGGGAAGCCCTCGAAGAAGCGATCAGCCGCGCGGATGCGGTGATCGTGACGGGCGGCCTTGGGCCGACGAGTGATGATCTCACCCGCGAGATCACGGCGGAAGTGCTGGGCGTGGATTTAATCACGGATGAAGCCGCCTTGCGTTCCATGAGCGAGTTTTTCGCCCTGCGTGACAAGCCGATGGTGGAGGCGAACAAGAAACAGGCGCAGGCCTTGGTGGGAGCCGATGTTTTACCAAATCCCAATGGCACCGCACCCGGGATCTACGCCCCTCCCCGCTTGAACGGGCGGTCAAATTGCGCGGTGTTTCTTCTCCCCGGACCACCGCGGGAGTTGTATCCCATGTTCCATCAAGAGGTAGCGCCTCGCTTGCGGGCCTTGTCAGGACTGGAAACCGTCAATTCCGCAATCGAACTCAAGTTTACCGGAATTGGTGAGAGCGATTTCCACGAAGGCATCGATGCACAGCTCGCGGCGGTTCCTGATTTGGAATACGGATACTGCGCCCACATCGGCGAGGTGGATCTGCGCTTGATCGGAAGTCCCGAGGCACTGGCCATCGGACGGGGCATTGCGTTGGAGAAATTCGAGAGGTTTCTGATCAGCGATGATGGCTCTTCGATGGAAAAAACCGTGGTGCGGCTTTTGCAGGAAAATGGAATGACCATTACCACTGCGGAGAGCTGCACGGGCGGGCTGATTTCCCACCGCATCACCAATGTGCCGGGTGCGAGCGAGGTATTTACCCATGGCTTTGTCACCTATGGGAACGAGGCCAAGATCGGGGTGATAGGAGTCTCTGCCGAGGCGATTGCCAGTCACGGCGCGGTGAGTGAAACGGTGGCTAAAGAAATGGCCGAAGGCGCACTCCACAAAAGCGGCGCAGGCATCAGCGTGTCCGTCACCGGCATCGCCGGACCTGGAGGTGGTTCCGAGGATAAACCGGTTGGCACCGCTTGGGTGGCAGTCGCATGCCAGGAAGGAGCCACCGAAGCATTCAAGGTCTTTCACCCCCGCAACCGCAAAGACTTCAAACTGGCGGTTAGCCAAAGTGCCTTGGAGGCGGTTAGACGACGCTTGAAAGCGATTGGAGAGGCTAAGAGAATCACCGAGATCATTTGACATTACGATAAGAAAGCAGCATCGGCTTGCACTCTATATCATTACAAAGCCGGTTAATTAGCCCGTGTCGAAAAGGCCGGGGATTTCATTAAGTTAAGATTAAAGCTTGCCTA